>NZ_JBQENT010000004.1:0-199769 GCF_052044855.1 Metabacillus sp. 22489 | reverse complement strand
AGGAGAGAATCCGACAAAGCCAGGTGAAGGAGAGAATCCGACAAAGCCAGGTGAAGGAGAGAATCCGACAAAGCCAGGTGAAGGAGAGAATCCGACAAAGCCAGGTGAAGGAGAGAATCCGACAAAGCCAGGTGAAGGAGAGAATCCAACAAAGCCAGGTGAAGGAGAGAATCCAACAAAGCCAGGTGAAGGAGAGAATCCAACAAAGCCAGGTGAAGGAGAGAATCCGACAAAGCCAGGTGAAGGAGAGAATCCAACAAAACCAGGTGAAGGAGAGAAACCTACAGACCAGATAAATGGTAAGAATCCTACAAGAACCGATATGGGGGAAGAACTTCCTAGTACTGCTACAAGCCTATACAATGTTTTATTATTTGGAATAATGTTAGCTGCAGCAGGTATCGTACTAGTGTTTATTGTAAGAAGAATAAAAGAAAATTAATATTATTACATGACAAATGGCCAGCATCCAACTATTTATTCTTGGATGCTGGCCATTTTTTGAACTACTTTATGAAGCAATACTTTAAATGAGGTTATTGGAAATCGACAACGAAAGATAGATGAAGCTGTTTTAGTGATTATTACACCAATTGTAGAAACAAATTTGAATGAATTTAATGATATTTCTACCTGTTGATCATAAAACAGTTCGTTTTGGGCCACTTCAAGCCATTCAATCTAATAAAAAATATCATAATTTTACCCAAATAACTCCTTTTTCAAAAAAGTACTATTGTCGGAAAATTATTAAGGTACTAACGTAGAAAGAAAGAATGAACTTTATACGGTTCTTCTGGTAACGATTAGATTGAATCAAATTAATAAATGAGGTGAAAAGAGCTGCTTTTTTGCATATGGTTCAAAATTCAGATTATGACTTCGAAATATAAAACTAAGTATTCGAGATAAACTCTCATCATTTTTGAAAGGGTTTACGTTAAGGAGAGAGAATATTGTATTAATAGATACTTTTGACAAAGCACCTTTATAGAGACTCAAAATTTAATTAGGAAATTGTTTCGGTAATAAGGGAGGAGAAAAGGCATGAAAAAATATGTTTTAGTTGGAACTGGCGGAAGAGCCGAATTTTTTTATGGAGCAATTGTAAGGGATTTCAGAGAAGCGTGTAAGCTTGTTGCCTTTTGTGATTTGAATCAAACTAGAATGGATTACGCGAATCGTTTACTTGAAGAGAGATACGATCACCCGAAAATAAACACATACGTGCATACTGATTTTGAAAGAATGATAGAGGTTGAAAAACCAGATACCGTAGTTGTTACGACTGTGGACAGGACTCATCATACATATATTATAAAAGCTCTTGAATTAGGATGTGATGTGATTACCGAAAAACCAATGACAGTGGACGCTGAAAAGTGCCAAGCAATTATTGATGCTACAAAAAGAACCGGAAAAGAAGTTCGCGTTGCTTTTAACTATCGTTATGCCCCGCATAATACGAAAATTCGCGAGCTAATTATGAATGATGTGATTGGCCAAGTAAATTCTGTTCATTTTGAGTGGGCGTTAGATACACAGCATGGAGCTGATTATTTCCGAAGATGGCATCGAGATAAGCGAAATAGTGGAGGCTTGCTTGTCCATAAATCAACACATCATTTTGACTTAGTAAACTTTTGGTTAGATACAAAGCCAGAGACAGTTTATGCAACTGGCGGACTGCGTTTTTATGGTAGAGAAAATGCTGAAGCTAGAGGAGTTACACAGTTTTATCAACGAGCGTATGGGAGTGAGTATGCTAAAAATGATCCATTTGCGATTCATTTAGAGGAAAATGAACATTTAAAAGCTATGTATTTGGATGCGGAAAAAGAAGATGGATACCAACGTGATCAAAGTGTTTTTGGCGATGGAATTAACATAGAAGATACGCTTGGTGTTTTAGTCACATATAAAAACAAAGCGATTTTAAACTATTCGTTAAATGCTTATTTACCGTGGGAAGGATACATGGTTTCCTTTAACGGTACGAAAGGAAGAATAGAAGTTCGCATTCGTGAACAGTCATACATTAATTCAGGCGGAAGTAAGGATGACGAAGGCAGAGTAAAGGAAAAATCAATCATCGTAATGCCAATGTTTGGCAAGCCTTATGAGGTTGAGGTGATAGAAGGAAAAGGTGGACACGGTGGCGGAGATCCAATTCTGTTACAAGATATTTTCGGAACTCCTGTTAAAGACGAATTCAATCGTGCAGCCTCTCATGTAGATGGAGCGATGTCGATTTTGACAGGTATTGCCGGGAATATTTCACTTAATACAGGTCAGGCCGTAAAAGTAGATGAATTGATTAAGTTTTAAAATAGTCCAGTAAATTAAAATTCAGCTGGGACTATGCTCTGCTCTCTCATTAGAAAGGAGTGTTATATAGAATGATGAGTACGTTGCATCAACAATTTTTAAACCCTCCAGAGGAATTCACTCCGATTCCTTTCTGGTTTTGGAATGATCGTTTAACGAAAGAGGAAATCATTAGACAAATCAATGATTTCTATGCCAAAGGGGTAACCGGCTTTGTTTTACATCCAAGGATTGGTATTCCAGAGGAAATCGTTTATTTATCAGATTCCTATTTTCAATTTGTCCACACAGCTGTTGAAGAAGCCAAACGACTTGGAATGCAGGTGATTTTATATGACGAAGCAATGTATCCCTCTGGTTCAGCGAAAGGTTTAGTTGTAAAAGATAATCCGGAATATGCAAGTAAAGGATTAAAAATGATTGAGTATCCTTGTAACAAAAATGAAGAAATAAGGATTAATTTAGTTGAAAAGAACTCATTGGTTTCGGTTCAAGCAGTCAAAAAGTTATCATCAGAATCAATAGATTTATCATCCTCGAAAAAGTTAATTGTCCATAAAGGTAAAGTATCATTTTGTCCTCCTGATGACGGGAACTGGTCCATTCTCGTTTTTGTTGAAGCATTTTCTGGAGGAAGCATTCGTGGGATCCATTTTGGGGAAGATGATGGAGAAGAGCATGCACCAGCATCTGCTGATTTACTAAATCCTAAAGCAGTGGCAAAGTTTATTCAGATTACACATGATAGTTACTATGATAGATTGAAAGATTATTTTGGGAATACAGTCATTGCCATGTTTACTGATGAACCAGATATTTTGGGGAGAGGGGCAAAGGCTGGTTTAAAGCCCTGGACTAGAGATTTTCTCTCCTATTATAAACAGCATGGAAACAAAGAAGAGCATCTAGCCTCCTTATGGTTTTATGCTGGAGATGAGACAGAAACATATCGAAACAACTATCGAAAGGCTGTCAATTCAAGACTAACGGAAGCTTATTACGAGCAAATAAGTAAATGGTGTGAACGTCATGGAATTGCCTTAACAGGTCATCCAGCAGGAAGCAGTGACATTGGCTTGCTCGAGCATTTTCATATACCAGGTCAGGATGTTGTCTGGCGTTGGGTTGCACCTGAGGATGGAAAAGCGATAGAAGGAGTACACTCGACAGCTGGAAAGTGTTCTGCCGATGCTGCAAGACATAGAGGAAGACGACGAAATTTGAATGAATTTTTGGGTGTTTGTAGTAAAGAAAGTCCGTGGGCACTTACTCCAGGTGATATGAAGTGGTATATCGATTGGCTTTTAGTTAGAGGAGTTAATCTTCTATGTCCACATGCCTTTTATTATTCAATTGATGGAAAGAAGAGAAGTCACGAACGTCCACCAGACGTTGGACCGAATAACCTATGGTGGCCCTATTATAAACAGTTTGCTCAATATATGAAGCGTCTTAGCTGGCTAATGACGGATAGTATCAATCAAACGAGAATTGCTATTCTTTGTGGAGAGGATTATTTACCATGGAAAATTGCAAAACACCTGTACGAGAATCAAATTGAATTTAATTACCTTGAGGATTCTTTAATTTCTTCAAAAAGTCTGTTAACAGAAGGACAAATTAAGATTGAAAATCAAGCATATAACACTTTTATAATAGAAGATAGTTCAATGTTAGCAGACACCTTACTAGAGAAGCTTGAACTATTTATTCAAGGAGGAGGGGAGATCATTTCTCTCATAAATGAAGATGAAACGCTAACAATTAAGGGAGTGAAAACCATCGATAGGGCTGAAGAAATCATTGATACACTATCTATCGTTCAGCATGAAGAAGTGATGATTTCTCCAAAATGCAAGGATATAAGAGTTAGTAAAATCATTAAAGATTCCGAGCTATTTTATTTTTTTGTCAATGAAGGTGAAGAAAACTACAATGGAAGCTTTGTCTTGAAGGAAAAAGGTAGTGTTGAAAAATGGGATGCATGGACAGGGAGTATAGAAAAAGTGAATTTGAGGAATCGAGGGGGAAATTTAGTTGTTCCACTGCTACTCGAAAGAAGATCTTCGCTTGTCTATGCAGTTCATATAAATCAGCAACCTCTAATTGGGGAAGAGGAACGAGCGGATTTTACCATTGAAAAATTGGAGCTCGATAAAAACTGGTATGTAAATAATCATCAATTATTCGCTTTAGAATCCTGGCACCTTTGGAAGGGAATGGAGTCCTTTTCTGGGACAGTCGTTTATGAAAATCTATTTACATTAGATGAAATAGCTTCTATAAAAAAGGTTTTCCTAAATTTAGGTGAAGTATATGAAATCGTCAAGGTGACTTTAAATGGTTATGAGGTTGGTGTGAAAATGTGGGCTCCGTATCACTTTGAAGTGAATCCAGATTATGTAAGAAAAGGTGTTAATAAACTAACAATTGAAGTTACGAACAATCGAGCAAATGAAATGGATAATGCTCGTTTACCATCTGGATTGCTTGGGCCAATTACTTTTGAGGCACATGTTTGTAAAAAAGAAAAAAGCCATCATTACATTTAAATTTGAATAAGAACGATAAAAAATCTTATCTATCTCAAGAATGATGAAGATTTGAAAACGAATGCACTAGAAAAATATTATCATTATAAAGGGGAAGATAAAATGAATCAAACCGAGCTTATTAATAAAAGTAAAGTTAATACGTATATTGAACGGCTAATGGATAATCTTTCACAAATTAAGGACAGTACAGGGGAATACTTATTAAACTTCGATGGACTCGTAGTTGATGATAAAAGTTGGGCTGTATGGAATTGGCCGCAAGGTGTCGGGCTGTATGGGATTTTTAAATATTGGAAATTAACAAATAGCCAAAAGGCTTTAAAAATGATTAATGACTGGTTTGAAGCTAGATTTGAGGAAGGGGTTCCTCCGAAAAATGTAAATACAATGGCACCGCTATTAACATTAGCATTTTTATATGAAGAAACAAAGGACCCTACACTTATTCCTTATTTAGAAGAATGGGCTGAGTGGGTCATGAACGATATGCCGCGTACAAAAGAAAATGGACTGCAGCATATGACATACGGACCAGAAAATAAAAATCAGCTTTGGGATGACACATTAATGATGACTGTACTCCCTCTCGCAAAAATTGGAAGGCTTTTCAATAAAGATGAATATATTGAAGAAGCAAAGCAACAGTTTTTGATCCATATTAAATACTTAACAGATCGAAAGACAGGGTTATGGTATCATGGTTGGACATTTGAAGGTAACCACAATTACGCTGAAGCTTTATGGGGAAGAGGGAATTGTTGGATTACCATTGCAATCCCAGAAGTTATCGAAATATTGGATTTAAAGGAAGGGGATTTTTTAAGAGAGTTTCTAATTAATACCTTAACTAGACAAATTGAAGCACTTGCTAAATATCAGGATGAGAGCGGCTTATGGAATACATTAATTAATGATAAATCCTCTTACTTAGAAGCTTCTGCAACTGCTGGTTTTGCTTACGGGATTTTAAAGTCAGTTCATAAACAATATATTAGTGATGAATTTAAGGATGTAGCCTTAAAGGCAATTAAAGGGATTGTAAATGAAATAAATGATGAAGGTGCTCTGCAAAAGGTGTCAGTTGGTACAGGGATGGGTGATAGTTTAGATTTTTATAAAAAGATTAAAGTTACGAATATGCCATATGGACAATCACTTGCTATTCTTTGCTTATCAGAGTATTTACACGAGAGCTATCTTTGAAATGGACATTAATAATAAAAATTATATTTTAAAGCAGCCAAAGATTCATCTTTTTGGCTGCTTTTTCATCTTTAGCCCTTTCCTGCCTGAAAACCAGGATATTGAGTCATTCCTCCATCAGCAAAGAGTGTTAGACCTGTAACGTAGCTCGCTTCACTCGAAGCAAGCCATACTGCACATGCTGCAATTTCTTCAGGCTTGCCGATATAGCCCATTGGAATAAGCTCAACGACTCCCTTTTTAAGCTCAGGGTCATCAAACTTTTCTTTATTAATTGGCGTATCGATTGCACCAGGAGCGATGCAATTCACTCGAATTCCGTGAGGGGCGAATTCAAGTGCGAGTGTTTCAGTCATCAATTTCACGCCCCCCTTACTTGCTGCATAATGGACAAAATGAGGCCATGGGATTTCCTGGTGAACAGAAGACATATTGATAATTGAGCCTTTTATGTTATTGTTTAGCATATAGTCAATTGCTTCCCGACAACCTAAAAATTGACCTGTCAAATTCGTTGATATTACCTTATTCCAATCAGCGAGTGAGAGGTCCTCAGAAGGGACTTCATTTTCTATTCCAGCATTATTGACCATAATATCCAAGGAGCCGAATGTATCTATGGCATGGGCAATGATCTTCTTAATGTCGCCTTCCTTCGTGACATCACCTTGTATCGCACTTGCGATTCCACCCGTCTTTTCAATCGTCTTAATGATCTCATTTGCTTCCTGCTCTTCATTGAAATAGTTAATGACTACCTTCGCTTTTTCAGCACCGAATCTCTCTGCCATTGCCTTCCCTATACCTGTAGCTCCACCTGTAATCACAACTACTTTTCCTTCAAGACTTGGATACATATAATTCCTCCTTTATGTTTTTGTAAAGCCTAATAAGACTCCGCCAATGATAATAAACAAACATCCAAGTAAAACAAGCCATACCTGCTTTTTACTTTTGCGCTCGTTTAAAAAGAAAAGACCGCCGATAGTTGAAATAACAATGCCTGTTTGCGAAAGGGAAAAGCTTGTCGCCACACCGATTTTCGGTAAAGCAAGTAATAGTCCAAGGTTTCCTGTGCTCCAAAGAAGGCCTGTTAAAATATTTCGAACAGCATACTTATTGTATGGCTTATCCCGTAAAGTGATAAAGAATGCACCTGCTACCATTCCTATCGCTTGAGGTAGGATAGCTGCCCAACCATCAATATTAAACCAGCGAATTAATACGACATATGTAACATATCCTACTGTCGATACAAGCAAGATAAAAAATCCTTTTTTTCGGCTTTTAGCTTGTCCTTTATCATTCCCTTGCTTGATAGATGTAAGAATCGCACCTGTAATAATACAAGCAAGCGCAGCAAGCCCGATTATAATACTCTTTGTTGTTCCCCATTCCTTAAAAATAAAAACACCGAAGAATGTTGTTCCAATAAGCTGTAACCCTGTTGACATTGGAGCTGTTTTTGCAACACCTAAGTATCGAACTGCGCCAAATTGATTTTTTTGTCCTATGCACCAAAATAAGCCTGAAATAAAGCCTATTGCCCAGGTGACAGAAGACAAATGAGGCATCTTATAAAAATACACACCAATAGCAAATATTAAGGCACCAACTGTTGTACCAAGTGTCTGGCTGTCTTCATCTCCACCAAGCTTATTACTGACAAATACGATGCTGCCCCAAGTAACGGCTGCAAGGATGGCTAAAAGAATTCCTGTCATATGTGAGTACCCCATTCTCATTTATTGAAACGATGAATGCTTTTTTTTAGATTGCATGAATACGAACAATCTTATTCAAAATTGCGACACAAAAAAGTTTAATTCATATAAAGAATCTACCTTTCATAAACGATTATTATTGATTACATGTGCATGTATTCTTATAATGGATAATAACTAGATTTGTAAACGATTACACAACGGGTGAATGGCGGGAAATTTGTTGCTTTTTAAGAAACCTAGAATTTATGATTCTACAGGTTAATCAGAGGGGAGAAAACATAGTGATAAATGTTGAAAATCATGCATATTTATTTGTCCATTTTATTCATGAGAATGAAAGTAGGGCTGACTTAGAACAGGTGTATTTTTCCGTTAGTCAGGATGGGATAAGATGGGAGACTTTAAATGATCGGAAGCCTGTTTTAACCTCAAAGCTAGGTGAACAGGGGGTAAGAGATCCATTTATTGTCCGTTCTCCAATCGATCATAAATTTTACATAATAGGTACAGATTTATCTATGTATTTTCGCAAGGATTGGGACGAGGTACAAAAATCGGGCAGTCAGCATATTGTTGTGTGGGAGTCTACGGATTTAATCACTTGGTCAGAACAACGTTTAATTAAGGTTGGTCCTGAAACTGCAGGATGTGTTTGGGCTCCTGAAGCAATATATGATAAAGAAACCGATGATTTTCTAGTTTTTTGGGCATCAAGAGAAAACTTTGGTGCTGATAAACAAAAAATATTTTATTCAAAAACAAAGGATTTTAAAAACTTTACCAAGCCTAAACGTTATATTGAAAGAAACAACCATATTATTGATACAACGATTATTGAAGAGGATGGTAAATATTATCGTTTCTCAAAGGACGAAACGGTTAAAAGCATAACTGTAGAAGTTTCTGATAGTTTACTAGGCGAGTTCACTACTCTCGAGACGAATCTAAAAGATCTAATCGGAGTTGAGGGTCCTGCTTGTTTTAAATTAAAAGAAGGCAATAAATGGTGTTTATTGCTTGACCATTATGAGATAGAGAAGAAATATATCCCTTATTATACGACAGATTTACAATCAGCCCAGTTTACAAGAAGTAATGACGATTTAGATATTCCTGTAAATTCTAAGCATGGTGGTGTAATGCCAATAACAATAGATGAGTACAACGCTTTGGTGAAAGCATATGGGGGAAGTAGCATATAAAAGCTGTTTGGCAAAATTCTAAATACGAGTATTTTTTATTAATCAAAGGTAGCTTTAATAGGTTTGTAAAGAATCCGTATTAAATATTTTTTGTCCTTTCTATTAGACTAGTAACTACGAAAATAAAGTAATATTTAAAATACCGAGGTGCAATAATTTTGCACCTCGGTATTTTTATATTAGAAAAAAGCAGCATTAACACTCCAAGTGTCTTATTTTTCAGTAATTGACAAGCTTAATAATACAGCCGTTTTCACTTAAGTGTGAAAAAGACTGTATTAAATCTTCATAGCTCAATGATTATACTGAGTTTGTAATTGAAATGGTTTTCATAAAAAGTATAGAGAAGGGGGAATTACAAATGAGTAGTTCTTGGCTTGGATTAGAAGGGAAAGTTGCTATCGTTACTGGTGGTGCTTCTGGCATCGGCTTAAATATAACGAATGAGCTTTTAAACAATGGTGTGAAAGTAGTTGTTGCGGATCTGAATGGAGAAGAGGGACAACAATCTAATGGCTCTTACTTTATGAAATGTGATGTAACGAATAAGGTAAGTGTTGATCAAACAGTTTCAAAAACAGTAGAGTTATTTGGATCATTGGATATCCTAGTAAATAATGCAGGTGTCAATCTTCCAAGACTTTTAGTTGACGATAAGGGTGAAAAACCTGAATATGAATTAAGTGAAAAAGATTTTGATTTTATGGTTGCGGTTAATCAAAAAGGTCCATATCTTTTCGCACAAGCATCTGCTAAAGAGATGTTAAAGAAAGGTAATGGTGTCATTATAAATGTTTCTTCGGAAGCTGGTCAGGAAGGGTCTGCAGGACAAAGTTGTTACTCTGCTACAAAAGGAGCTGTCATTGCATTTACACGTGCTTGGGCAAAGGAATTAGGAAAACACAATATTCGTGTTGTTGCAATTGCGCCTGGAATTATTGAAACTACTGGATTGAGAACAGATGCTTATAATGAAGCATTGGCATATACTCGCGGTGTAACCGTAGATGGTTTATCAACAGATTATAGTAAATCTATTCCTTTAGGGCGTGAAGGGAAACTAAGCGAAATTGCTGATCTTGTTTCTTACTTGTCCTCTGATCGTGCAAGTTATATAACAGGTACAACATTTAATATCTCAGGCGGTAAATCCCGCGGTTGATGGCATAAGGGTCAAATCATAGCCTCTATGGATGCCAATTCGTACGGGGAAAACTATAATGGCATCCATTTTAGAAAGAGGTGCTAACAATGTCAGACATAATATTTGATGAAAGAATAGCTCAAATTCTGGAAATTGCTCGAACAAGTAAATACCATTCTCTAGAAGAATTTGCTGATGCATTGAACGTAAGTACAAGGTCTGTTCGCAATTATCTTAAGCAATTAAATGATGATTTAGTAGGAATAGCTTCAATTATAAATGAAAGAGGTAGGGGATATCGTTTAGATATAGTTGATAAACAAGCATTCGAATCTTTACTAGAAAAAAACAGAATAAAGGACGATACACTAAACTCTCAAAAGGGGAGAATTGCCTTTATAATTGACCGTTTAATGAATAGTGAAGAGACGTATACGCTTGATGATCTAGCATCTGAAATGCATATTGGTAGAACAACATTGGTTAATGAGATTAAAAAGGCAGCTGTTTCCTTGGAAACGTATAGTCTTACCATTCAAGGAAAGCCAAACAGAGGTATGGAGCTTAAGGGGAAGGAATTGGATCTCCGATTCTACATTCTTGATAATCTTTATGATGTTTTGTACGGAGATTACCCATTAGATACTGACATTATTGAAGCAATTGAGATGATATCAAATAAGCATAACCTAGAATCGACAACCCAAGCTAGATTAATGGAATTTATTATTATTATGCTGGATCGAATCTTGAAAGATCATCCAATTAGTGAAGTAGACGAAAAACATAATAAATTATTGGGGACAATGGATTACCAAATTGCATTAGAGATTGTACAGAAAATAGAAAATCAGCTTCCCATTAAGATTCCTCAGGCTGAAATTTTGTTTATCACCCTACCGATTGCCGGGAGAAGAACACCTACAAACAATCGGACATTAGCAGACATCGCAATTACACAGGATGTGCAAAGATTATTAGAGCAAATCATTGAGCATGTTGGCTTTAAGAAAGAAATTATTTATGAAAATGAGTCTTTTTTTAAAGATCTCCAATATCATCTAACTTTCATGTTAAATCGATTAATTTTTGGATTGAGATTGAAAAATCCCTTACTAGCTGATGTGAAGGAAAAATACTTCGTTGCTTACAAGATGGCAGAGATTGCTGGTCAAGTTGTTGAGAATAGATATGGGCTTAAAGTGCCTGAGGATGAATTAGGTTATTTAGCTTTCTATTTTGGAGTGTTTATTGGCCAAAGTGATTTAAAAGAAAAAAGATTTCGAAGAGCTGCTGTTGTATGTGGAACTGGTAGAGGAACAGCAAAATTAGTAGCGATCCAATTACAACGTGTTCTCAATCAAAATACAGAAATAGATCTGTTCTCAGAAAAAGAAGCAACAAAAGTGATATTGGATAAATACGATCTTGTATTTTCAACAGTGAAGCTGTCCTTTGAAACGAGTGCTCCTTTTATTATGATTAATGAGATTTTTGATGAACGTAATGTCTCTAGAGAAATCGAAAAAGTAACATATATGAAAAAATTAAAGATTCATAATGCGAATGACTATCAATCCATGATTACACATCTTGTTACAAAGGAGAAATTTTTCTTATTAGACTCGACCAAAGGCTATCAAGAAAATGTGCTAGAAATGATTGAACATTTAGTAGAGGATGGTCATCTCGATACTGGCTTTAAAGAGCGTTTGAAAGAAAGAGAAGAGCAAGGATCCATGGTGTTTGATCGCTACATTGCCTTTCCGCATACTTTTAACAATCGTTCGGCATCAATTGAGCTTGCAATTGGAGTATTTCCCGAAAACGTTGTTGCAGATGGGAAAGAAGTAAAGCTTGTTTTCTTACTTGGTCTGCCAGAACGACAAAATGATCATAATGAAAATTTAATTGTTAAGATTTACGACGAAATTATACGTATTGCTAATAACCAACAAATTATTGATCAATTAACGAATGTAAGCACATATGAACAATTTATGCGGGTGATTGAACAGTCGAGCAACTAATAAGGAACATCATGAAAGGGGAAAAAGAGTAGATGATATTATATTTAATTATTTTAATTGGAGCTGCTTGGCTTGTACAAAGTATCCTTGGATTTATGCAAATCAGACATTTTAACAAAAAATATGCTGAAATGCGAGCATTGGGAAGAGTAGCAATCGGAAAGAAAACAGGAGCATTTCGTGCCGGGACAGTTGTTATGATTGCCATTGATAAAAGAAATAAAATCTTAAAGGTAGCAAAAATGCAAGGTGTGACCGTATTTTCTCGAGTTAAAGAGTTAAAGGGGTTTGAAGGCAAATATTTATTGAAAATTTCTGAAGAAGATTTTCAAGGTGTTGATAAATTAACAAGACTAGCAATTGCAGACGCTCTTAGAAGTTATGACATTATTTCTAAAGGTGGCGAGCTGCAAGTGAAAAAAGGTTGGATAGACTTTTTAATTCCTAAAAAGAAAGAAATGAGAAGGGGTTGAAATAATGGATATTATTATTAATTTAGCAGAAGGCTTTATGGATTTATTCCGTAAAGGTGGAGAAACATTTGTTGGTCTAGTTACGGATATTGTACCGTTATTAATCATGTTATTAGTTGCGATGAATGCACTTGTTCGTTTAGTTGGGGAAGAGCGGGTCGAAAAACTTGCTAGAAAATCTGGGAAAAACCCATTTACAAGATATTTTATTCTTCCCGTCATTGGAACGTTTGTTTTAGCGAATCCGATGACACTATCACTTGGAAGATTTTTGCCAGAAAAATATAAACCGAGTTACTATGCTGCAGCATCATACTCATGTCATACGCATAATGGATTGTTTCCACACGTAAATCCAGGTGAGTTATTTGTTTTCCTTGGGATATCAGCAGGGATTACGACATTAGGACATGATGTGACAGAATTAGCACTTCGTTACTTCTTAGTAGGGATTGTAACAAACTTTTTAAGAGGTTGGGTAACAGATTTAACAACAGCGTATGTTGCTAAACAGCAAAATGTGAAATTAAAAGATACAGTTCAATTATAGGTGGTGGGAAAAATGACAAATTTTCAATCAATTAAAATAACAAAAGGTGCAGGTGGCTTCGGCGGACCATTAGTCATTACTCCGACAGCAGAAAAAAATAAGGTTGTTTATATTACAGGGGGACAAAGACCAGATATCGCAGAGAGAATTGCAGAACTTATTGGTTGCGAACTTGTCGATGGGTTTAAAACATCTGTTCCTGAAAGCGAAATGGCATGTGTAATTATAGACTGTGGGGGTACGTTACGTTGTGGACTATATCCTCAAAAACGAATTCCAACAATTAATATTATGCCTACAGGACAAAGTGGTCCATTAGCTAAGCATATTACTGAGGATATCTATGTTTCAGGTGTAAAGTCTGAAAATATTCAATTGGCAGACGGTGGCAGTGCAGTAGAAACAACAGTAGCTGCTGTTCAAGAGGGCAATGATAGCACAGTAAAAGAGCCTAGATATGATGCGAGCAAGAAAATAAGTGAACAACAAAAGCCAAAAGGTATTATGGCACGAGTTGGTATGGCAATGGGCTCGATTACTAGTGTTTTTTATCAAGCTGGCCGTGAAGCAATTGATACTGTAATCAAAACAATTCTTCCGTTTATGGCGTTTGTTGCAATGCTTATCGGTGTTATTCTTGAGTCTGGCATCGGTGATCTGTTTGCGAAATTCCTATCACCGTTTGCAGGTTCGATATGGGGATTAATTGTCATAGCTCTAGTATGTTCGTTCCCACTACTATCTCCATTTTTAGGACCGGGTGCTGTTATTGCTCAAGTAGTTGGTACACTTATTGGGGTTGAGATTGGAAAAGGGAATATTCCAGCTCATTTAGCATTACCTGCTCTATTTGCCATTAATGCACAAGCAGCAGCTGACTTCGTGCCAGTAGGTCTTGGATTGGCAGAAGCGGATGTTGAAACAGTAGAGGTAGGAGTTCCGTCGGTTCTCTATTCAAGGTTCCTAACGGGTGCACCAACAGTCTTTATAGCCTGGCTAGCAAGCTTTGGCTTATACGATAGTTGATATTTTCGCTCTATTTTTAAGTTTTAAAGCAGCTAAAATATAAATAAGGACAGGATTCCTCTACTTTTGGAGGATCCTGTCAAGATGAAATCGATTCCTATAAGAAAATTATGAATGAAAAGGAGTATTTTTCAATGCAAACTAAATTTGAAACACAAATCAATAAAATCGGTCCATCGGTATCAGATTTCCTTGGTGAAAAAATGTTAATTTTATTTGGTGAAAATGCACCAGCAGAACTAGCTGAATATTGTCTTTTAATTGATGTGAATGCTGTTGAAGATGACATTAAAGTTGGTGACACGCTTCAATTAGGTAACAATGAATATAGAATTACCGCTGTAGGTGATGCGGTTAAAAAGAATTTATCCTCACTAGGTCATATTACTTTAAAATTTGATGGTTCGAAGACTCCTGAATTACCAGGCACATTATATTTAGAGGAAACTGAGATTAAAGAAGTAAAAATAGGCGATAAAATTCAAATTTTTTCATAAAACGATGAATGAATACTAGCTTAACTTTTGTAGCGTCTTTAAAAGAAAATGAATAGCAAGAGTTAAGCTATTATTCTATCTTAGAAAGGGAGTAGTAAGTATGCAATTAGTAATTGATTCAGCGAATATTGAAAAGATTAATAAGTTAATTGAATTTTTTCCGATCGATGGAGTTACAACAAATCCGAGTATTATTGTAAATGAGAAAAAGCCGTACTTACCCTTATTAAAAGAAATAAGAACTGTAATGGGTGATAAAAAAGAGCTTTTTGTTCAAGTAATTTCTAAAAATGCGACAGATATGGTAGAAGAAGCAAAATATATTTGCGAAACTTTATCTGGAAATATCATTATAAAGGTTCCAGTAACTATGGAAGGCATTAAAACAATTAAACTACTTAAGCAAGAAGGAATCCGTACATTAGCAACAACAGTTTATACTCCAATGAATGCATATTTAGCTGCTAAAGCTGGTGCGGAATATGTTGCCCCTTATGTGAATCGAATTGATAATTTGACAGGAAATGGTGTAAAGGTTGTTAGTGAAATTACAGACATATTCTCACGTCATCATTTATCTTGTAAAGTATTAGCAGCAAGCTTTAAAAATGTTCAACAGATTCATAACATTTGTTTAGCAGGCGCCCAAGGAATTACTGCAGCACCTGAATTAATAGAAGCACTTATTGCACATCCTTCAATTGAAGAGAATGTTGAAAAATTTAGAAAAGACTGGCTCGATCAATACGGTGAGGAAAGCTTCATCGTAAAAGCAACAAAATAATCCTTTCGTAAATCTATTGAAGAAAGCTGAAGGTGAGAAACATGATTAAGGCGATTGTTTGTGATTTTGATGGGTTAATCATTGATACCGAATTCGCGTTATATGAATCATTTTGTGATTTGCTAAACATAAATTCTGGTGATCTACCAATTAATGAATATGCTAAATATATAGGGACTGATTCCACAGAGCTCTATCATTATATAGTGAGTAAATCAAACGGTGAAATGACACAAGAGGAGGTCATTGAAAAATCACATACGCTTCATAAGGAAAGGCTTGAGTCTCCTATTGCGCGAGATGGTGTTGAAGACTATTTAAAGGAAGCAAAGGCTAAAGGTTTGAAAATAGGGTTAGCATCAAGTTCAAATAGAGAGTGGGTAACGTATTTTTTGAAAAAGTTAAATCTTCTCGATTATTTCGATGTTATCCAAACTCGTGATGACGTAGAAAAAGTAAAACCGGATCCTGCGCTTTATCGGAATGTCATTCATTATTTTGGAATAGAACCATATGAGGCAATTGCCTTTGAAGATTCCGTCAACGGGTCAAAGGCAGCCATAGCTGCAGGATTGAAATGTGTAATTGTTCCTAATAAGATAACTGAGAACCTAGAATTTGAAGCCTTTCATATGAGATTAAATAGTATGAAGGAAAAAGAGCTTTCGAAGGTAATTGAAATTATCGATTCTTTGTATGTTTAAAGTACAATTGACTTGTTCGATAATTAATAAGCCTACATGTAGAAAAATGTAGGCTTTTTTGCATAGATTGCATAAGAATTCATGTATGAACTAAAGAGAGCTTATCTACTATCTCATCCTATTATTAAAGGATCGTCACTGTAGAAGAACAAGGTGTTTTCGGTTTAATACATTTGTAGTACTTATAAACGTTAGTAGCTTTACTCAACATGCATAAAAAGATTAAGTTTCTTCTAAACATCTCTTGTTTCCACTTAAATATACTTAATTATTTTTGCCGATTACCTTTAAGTCTAATTGCTCAATATTTTGAATAACTCGATCAAATCGTAATGGTTGAGGCTCACTTGGAAAAATATAATGCTCGTAAGGATCACCTAATGTTCGAAAAAATGGTTCAAATAAACCAGAAACAAGTAAACCAACAACCTTTGTATAATGTGAATCAAGACGGTAAGAATGAACTGTATTAGCTGGAACGTGGAGAAAATCCCCTGGATTTAACATGATTTCCTCTCCATTTGCCCACATTGTCATTTGACCCTCTAGGCAAAAAAAGGTTTCAGTATGCTGTTCATGGTAATGCTCAGGAATTTTTTCTCCTATTGGTCCCTCTGACACAACGACGATAAATTGCCCATTCGTATTCTCTTGTGTTGCAACAATCCGATGGAGCTGATCACCTGTTAGAAGTCGATCACCTTCTCCAGATTCTAATACATATGGAACAACATCTGTTGGTAGAGTTGCATTTTCAACAAGCAACGCTGTGGTAGATGATGGCTGCTCATTGAGAAATAGTTTAACATCTGCAATGGATTCAGCTTTTTCTAAAAGTGAGTTGGAAATTTCTTGATTTACGTGTGGAGGGTATTCTATCTTATCATAAGGTATACCGATAGTTGAATAAATCGCAGAAAGATTTCCTCCCATTGTGTATGAAACAAATCTGGTCCGATGGCTTTCCATTTGATAACAATGAATAGTACCAGCGGGAATATTGGCAAAATCACCAGGCAATAGAAGATGATTTTCTCCATTTAGTGTCAGCCTAAGCTTTCCATCAAGGACTAAAATGGCTTCATGAGTCGATTTATGAAGATGTAAAGGAAACTGGTCACCTTTCCCTCCTGCAATTAATACCTGTTCAAAAAGCTGACCAGTACTCTTTTCATCAGCCATAACTGTAGCAACCTGTCTGCCAAATAAATATCGTTTACCTTCACCGCTTCTTAGTAAATAAGGAACCTTTTCTTCCTGAAGAGAGTGCTTAAATAATGTTGTCATAAAGACCTCCTATAGACTAGTTCGGAATCGTATTAATTAGACCAGTCTATATAATACCATCGAAAAGGATAAATGAATATTATCCTTTTTTCCTAATTAAGTGTGGGATTTGCTCCTCAATTAGTAAGAGATATGATTTGTTCTGTTGGGTAATTGAGAGCATTATCCCACCTTCAATCATCGTATTTATTAGCATACTTGCCTTTTGAGCTACTTCTAACTCATAACCGTTTTGAACCAATTTTTCAGTGAAGATTGATTCCCAGCTTTTAAACGCATTCATACAGACTTCACGTAACTGCTCACTCAATAGTGCAGTTTCACTTGCAACGAGTCCAACGGGAATTCCCTCGATCGTTTCTGGATTATCAAACTGACTGGCAGTTTCTCGAATAAAAAGCTGAATCGCTTCAATTGGATCAGAACAGCTATCCAACGTTTGTTTCATTTTATTTTCAATAAATAATGCTGTATATTTAACTGCTTCGATAGCTAATTCTTCTTTTCCATTTGGAAAGTAGTGATAAAGCGAGCCTTTAGGTGCACCACTTTCTTTTATTATCTGGTTTAAACCAGTTGCGTGGTACCCCTGTAATTGAAAGAGACGTGAGGCAGTTTGAAGTATTTTTTCACGTGAATCCATTTTATTTTTCATTAAACAACCCCCTATTTAAAAACTAATATAGAGAAAACTTGATTGAAAGTCTAGATGTAGGAGATTTTAGATGTAAAAAAGTTATCCCGTTCAATACTTGATCAAAGGAATCAATAGTAGTATATAGAGAAGAGGTTGGCAATTTATGAATCAACGACTATGACCATACATTTGAAAAAAGAGAGCGATAAAGAATACGATATATAGTTCAAAAGGTAGTTGAATCAAGATACTTATTGACTTATGGATAATATTGCATTTAAATTAAATGAAATGGGTTTCAAAAAACCTTCAAGATTGCAGTGAAATTATAAGCGATGGAGGAAAGCTATGAAAAAGGAAAACATAACAATCTATGATATTGCTAAAGAAGCGAATGTATCTCCTGCTACAGTTTCGAGAGTACTTACGGGAAATGCAAAGGTTCGTCCACAGACAATGCGGAAAATCGTTGATGTAATTGAAAAATATAATTTCCGGCCTAATAGTTTAGCAAGGAGCTTATTACACAAGCAATCGAAGACGATTGGTTTTATTCTACCAGATATCAATCATCCATTTTTTTCAACATTAGTGCAAAAAAGTGAAGCACATGCTTTGGAATTAGGGTACACTTCGTTTTTATGCAATACGATGAACAGCTCGGAAAATGAATCAAAATATTTACAAAGCTTAGTAGAAAAACAGGTGGATGGGATTATATATCTAGGTGGAAGAATTAATGACACTGATACCGAACAAAAGTACGCAGATGAAATGAAGAAAGTGATGGAAAGAATACCTGTCGTTTTTGTGAATGGGCAAATGACAGGAGTTGATGCGCATATTGTAAGAACAGATGAAGAATCGGGAATTGAAAAGCTTGTTGAATTATTAGTTAATCTGAATCATAAAAAAATTGGCTTCCTCGGTGGAATAGAAGGAATAAGCTCAACAGATGTAAAAAAGAACACGTTTGTTAAAATGATGAATAATAAAGGATTAGATGTCAATAAAGATTGGGTTTTTGGCAATGGGTTTAGCATTGAATCTGGTGAAGAGGTTGCCGCACAGCTGCTCTATTTAAAGGAGAGACCAACAGCGGTAATCTGTGCAAATGATTTTGTAGCGATCGGGGTAATAAAAGTTCTAACAAAGTTTGGGCTAAAGGTTCCGGATGATGTTTCTGTTGTTGGGTTTGATGATATTTATTTGGCAGAGCATTTCCCTCCTGGGATTACGACTGTAAGTCAAAATTACGATTTGTTAGGGGAAACTGCTATCAATGTTCTAGTAGATTTAATAAATGAAAGGGATGCAGAGAGGGAAACGGTTGTTCCAACTTCACTCATATTAAGAGATTCTTGTAAATTATTTTCTGAATAATATGTGGAAAATATTGCTTATTACCTGAAAGTAAGGTACGATAATCATGAAAAGGGTTTCTTGCCAAAAGGAATATAATGTAATAGAAATGAATATTACTATGATAAAACTCTATATTCCTTTAACTTGAGTATTAATGAAACGGGTTTCATAAAGAGGTTTAGAGAGTGTTTGGAATTTACATTTATGGAAGTGAGGTATTCTTATGCTCAAACAGCTGAAGAAATATAGCTATACTCCCCCTGAAAATGGCTATCCAGAGTGGAACAACAACCCTGAAATTTTTCAATTGAACCGTTTGGATGCACATGCAACATTAATGCCATATAGGACTGTTGAGGAGGCATTAAAAGGAGATCGAACTGCATCTGAATTTTATCAGTCGTTAAATGGAAGGTGGAAATTCGCATTTTATGAGAATCCGGAAATGAGAAATCAAGCATTTTTTATGATGGATTATGACGATGAAAATTGGGATGAGATCAAGGTCCCGTCACATTGGCAGCTTCAAGGATATGACTATCCGCAATATACAAACCTCAGATATCCATGGGAAGGAAAAGAGGATATAAAGCCACCTTTTGCCCCAGTAAATTATAATCCTGTCGGGCAATATATTCAAAAATTTACGATTTCAGAAGATTGGAAAGGCCAGCCGGTATATCTTAGCTTTCAAGGAGTAGAGTCAGCCTTTTATGTGTGGGTGAATGGTGAATTTGTTGGATATAGTGAGGATACATTTACACCGGCTGAGTTTGATATTACTCCGTATTTAATTGATGGAGAGAATAAGCTAGCGGTAGAAGTATATCGTTGGTGTGATGCAAGCTGGTTAGAGGATCAGGATTTCTGGAGATTAAGCGGAATCTTTCGCGATGTTTATTTGTATTCAACACCAGAGGTTCATATCAATGATTTCTTTGTAACGACAGAGTTAGATTCTGATTATAAGGATGCAAAATTGAATATCGAAGCAAAAATCAAAAATGTATTTGAGAAAACAGTTCAAGGGTTTACGGTAGAGGCAGTGCTTTATGACAATGATGCTAATCCTGTTTTAGAGAAGCCAATTCAAATAAAGGTGGACATGAATAATCAATCCTTTATGTCTCTCTATGCTTCAACAATTGTAAAAAATCCATTTAAATGGAGTGCAGAAAAACCATACTTGCATACACTTGTTTTTATATTGAAAAATGAAAGCGGAACCATTATAGAGACAGAAAGCTGTAGGGTTGGTTTCCGTACCTTTGAAATAAAGGACGGCCTCATGAAAATCAATGGAAAACGAATTGTTTTTAAAGGTGTAAACCGTCACGAGTTTGCCTCTGATAAAGGTAGAGCAATTGGGTATGATGAAATGGTTCATGATATTAAACTCATGAAGCAGCATAATATAAACGCTGTCCGTACCTCTCATTATCCTAATCATCCATTGTGGTACGAATTATGTGATCAATACGGATTGTATTGTATTGATGAAACAAATCTTGAAACACATGGAACATGGAAATATGGGCAAAAGGATTTAGAAGATACAGTGCCAGGGAGCAAAATTGAATGGCAGGAAAACGTCCTTGATCGATGTAACTCCATGTTTCAACGAGATAAAAACCATCCTTCGATTATTGTTTGGTCGCTTGGAAATGAATCATTTGGTGGAGAGAACTTTCTTAAAATGCATGATTTTCTTAAAAAGAATGACCCGACAAGAATTGTTCATTATGAGGGTATTTTTCATTATCGCAAATCAGAAGCAGCCTCAGATATTGAAAGCACGATGTATATTAATCCTGAGGGTGTAAAAAAATATGCTGAATATGCCGAGAATGCAGAAAATCCGAAACCGTATATACTTTGTGAGTATAGTCATGCTATGGGCAATTCCTGTGGAAACCTTTTCAAGTATACGGATTTATTTGAAAAGTATCCGATCATTCAAGGAGGTTTTATTTGGGACTGGAAGGATCAAGCTTTAGAAGCAAAGACAAAGGATGGAGTGCCTTACTTAGCATATGGCGGTGACTTTGGAGAAACTCCACATGATGGGAATTTTTCTGGGAATGGTCTTATTTTTGCTGATGGAACAATCTCACCGAAAATTATTGAGGTGAAAAAGTGCTATCAGAATGTCCGTTTTACAGTAAATAATCTAGAAGCAGGAAAAATTAATGTAACAAATAACTATTTGTTTACAAACTTGCAGGAATTCGAACTTATTTGGCAGCTAGCGGAAAACGGAGTATTCATCCAAAAGGGTACAGCTGAAATAGAGATAGAACCATGTTCGTCAAAAACGATAAACCTAGCATTCTCCCTTCCAAAAGACTTTAAACAGTCTGATGAATACATTTTAACTGTAAGTTTGCATTTAAAAAATGACACAATTTGGGCTCAAAAGGGACATGAGCTTGCTTTTGAACAATTTGTCATTCCTACAGGAAAAGCAACATTTGATTATCCATTAATTAACTTTCCAGAAACAAAAGTACAGGTAGGAGAAAATGATGTAACAATAAAGGGTGAATTCTTTCATGCTGTTTTTAATAAAAACAATGGCTCGCTAGAATCATATAGTTACAAAGGGACGCATTTGCTTGAAAATGAATTGTCGCCAAACTTTTGGCGTGCGATGACAGACAATGACCGTGGGAATAAATTACATGAACGTAGCTCTGTATGGAGAGAAGCTGGAATGAATAAAGTTCTCACATCGTTTTTAGTGGATGTAGAAAATAGTGCGACTATCATTACAACTGCTTACAGTTTGCCAACCACAATGTCCACGTGCGAGATTATTTACACTATTACGGGTGATGGAGAAATAACAGTAGACTATAAGCTAAAGCCTGGAAAGGATCTTCCCGAAATACCTGAGGTCGGAATGATGACAACATTAGATGGTTCATTTGATACGATTACGTGGTATGGGAAAGGACCTTATGAAAATTACTGTGATAAAGAAAAGGGAGCTAAAATAGGATTATATACAGGTAAAGTAAAAGAGCAATATGTTCCATATTTAAGACCTCAGGAATGCGGAAATAAAACAGGTGTAAGATGGGCGGTGCTTTCTAATCAGCAAGGGGTGGGCTTAAAGATATCGGGAATCCCAACAGTTGAGGTAAATGCCTTACCTTATACACCTTTTGAGCTTGAAGAACATGATCATGGATATAAATTACCTCAAAGTGCTAAGACAGTGATTCGAATAAATGATCTACAAATGGGTGTCGGTGGGGATGATAGCTGGGGGCAAAAAACACATCCAGAATTCACATTATTTGCTGATAAATGCTACTCGTATTCTTTCAAGCTTAAGGGGATTCAGATAAAGGATTTATAACTCCTCGTAAAGATTTCACAAATGAGAAATAAGTAATCAATTATTCATACTAAGAAGTTTAGCTGTTCCCTTTGATAAGTTATAGAGCGAGGGAACAGCTAATGAGTGCACTTAGAAACCCGTTTCAATATTTGCGCCTTCCTAGAGGGGAGTTTAAAAAAATTATAGAAATTTGTCAAAATAATTGTATTTACTTTTATTTGCCGTATGAATATAATGGGAATTGTAGTAACCGCTTACAATATTGGTATTACAAGGCAAAAATAATGAATAAGAAACATTGCAATTTTTTTTTGAAACCCATTTCATGTCCATTCTAGAAATCATCCAAGAAAGAGTTAATCAAGAAGTCGTCCATCTTTTAATTATTCATTTTTGAAACCCGTTTCATTTCTAGTTTCTATTACATTTATCTTCTCCATATAGATGTAACAAGCCTTTCTATTAAATAAGAAAGTCTTTTTAAATATTGAGTATGGTAAGAGATTAGTAATCAACTAGATAATATTGTCGCTTTATTTGGTAAAGTTGGTTGCTGCTACATTATTAAGATTATGTTGTTAGGGGGGATTTATATGAAAACCGTAACTGTGCAGTCACAGACAACAATTGTTGAAAAACAGAAGAAAGAATCTGTATTTAAAAGAATGTGGAAGAACCGAACCCTACTGCTAATGTGTTTACCTGCAATTATTTTCTTTGCTATATTTGCATATCTACCAATGCCAGGATTATATCTTGCATTTGTAAATTATGATTATTCACTCGGGATATTTGAAAGCGCTTTTGTTGGCTTAGAAAATTTTCGCTTTTTAATTATGACAGGAGATTTATGGAAGCTAACCTTTAATACAGTTGCTTATAACCTAGCATTTATTATTCTCGGTAATTTCCTACAAATCGGTGTCGCAATTATGCTAAACGAACTTCGAAGTAAATGGTTCAAAAAAGTATCACAAACGATTATGTTTCTCCCGCATTTTATATCTGCAGTTCTAATTGGTTTACTAGCATATAACATTCTTAGCTACGATTATGGTACGCTAAATTCATTTTTAAAATCAATCGGAATGGATCCAGTTCAAACATATTCTAATCCTGCAATATGGCCTTATATCATCGTTGTGACCTTCCTTTGGCAATCTACAGGCTACGGCTCAATCGTCTATTTTGCTGCTATTATGGGTCTGGACAAATCGATTTTAGAAGCAGCTGAAATTGATGGCGCAAATGCATTCCAACGAATTCGATATATCATTATCCCTTGGCTAAAACCAACCTTCATCATTTTACTCCTATTCTCTTTAGGTGGAGTATTACGAGGAAACTTCGGCTTGTTCTACAATTTAGTTGGGGCAAATAATACAATGCTTTATGAGTCGACGGATATTATTGAGACGTATGTGTTCCGTACATTTAATGACAAATTTCAACTTCTCTCTTGGAAGTGCAGTTAGTTTATATCAATCAGTATTTGGATTTATTATCGTCATTACTGCAAACTGGCTAGTTAAAAAATTCTCGCCAGAAAACTCATTGTTTTAAAGGAGGGAATTGTTTATGCAAAGTACGAGTAGGCGGAATATAGACTTATCGACCATAATGGTTCGTATAATCGGTTATGGGTTTATCGGGATTTTTTCCTTATGTTGTCTTTTACCCTTTGTGTTAATCGTTTCATCTTCCTTCTCATCAGAGCAGGCGATTATGGAAAACGGCTTTTCCTTGTGGCCACTAGATTTCACTACGTTTGCATACGAAATTGTTTTTAGGAATCCAAGACTTATTATAGGTTCATATGCTGTAACATTTGGAATTACGCTAGTTGGTACAGCATTAGGTTTGTTCATTGTCGCCATGACAGGCTATGCATTACAGCGAGTGGACTTCCACTATCGAAATAAGATTTCATTTTATATTTACTTCACAACACTTTTTTCTGGTGGATTAGTGCCGTTTTATCTGTTAATCTCACAATATTTACATCTTAAAGATAATTATCTTGCAGTACTTCTTCCAGGATTATTAAGTCCGTTTTTAATCATTATGATGAAAGCGTTTACTAAATCAATCCCACATGAAATTACAGAATCTGCAAAAATGGACGGTGCCGGTGATTTTACGATTTTTCTCAGATTAATTCTTCCAATGTCAACACCAGCCTTAGCTACTATTGGTCTCTTTATTGCGTTAGGCTATTGGAACGAATGGTACAACTCAATGCTATTCCTATCACCGAACATGGAATATCGACCGTTACAGTTATTTCTCTATAACGTTATTACAAGTGCTGACTTCATAAGGAATTCTGCTGCAGCTTCAAATGTAGCACCACAGGAAATACCGTTGGAAACGATGAAAATGGCAACAGCAGTGATTGCAACTGGTCCGGTAATTCTCTTCTATCCTTTTGTACAACGATTCTTTATTAAAGGGATTACAGTTGGAGCAGTAAAAGGATAATTGGTTATGGCCTGAGGGAACATCCTCATTTCATAGAAAGAACAATTAAGTAAAGGGAGGCAATTATATGGTAAAGATGAAAAAGCTATTAGTACTGTTCATGGCAATGCTGTTGACCTTTAGCCTTGTGGCCTGTAATGGATTTAGTCAAACGAATTCAGAAAACTCCAATCCAAGCACAAAGGTCAATGAAGATGGGGAAATTGATACGTCAGAATTTGTTACGATTACGATGATGACATTGGGAGATAAGCCGACAAACGGTCAATTAGAAAAAGTAATGGAACAAGTAAATGCTAAATTAAAAGAAAAAGTAAACGCTCATCTTGAAATAAAATGGATTGAATGGGCGGATTATATGACAAAGTATAATCTAACTCTTGCGTCGGGAGAACCTATTGATTTAATTATCACAGCAACTGACTGGTTAGATGCGTGGGGAAATGCACAAAAAGGTGCATTCATGGATATTACTGAGCTACTTCCAACATACGCTCCTAAAACTTGGGAGGAAGTATCTGAAGAAAATTGGGAGCAAACAAAATATAATGACAAAATTGTGATGATCCCTGAGGACTCCTTTACACAATGGGTAAACCATGGCTTTTTCTATCGTACAGATTGGGCCAAGGAATTTGGAATTACAGAACCTATTGAGGATTTTGAAACATTAGGTAAGTACTTCCAAGGTATTATCGATAATAAACCAGGTGTCATTCCATGGGATACACCAGGAACAAACGTTACAACTGCATGGGGATATACAACTTCTTATTCAGATGCGATTGAAATTCCAATCGCTACAGGAGTATTCCCGATTTATTGGGCTAAATCCTATGAGGATCCATATACAATTATGAGTCCGGTGTTCGAAGATATTTTTGTCGATTATGCAAAGCTAATGAAAGATTGGGCGGATAAAGGCTACTGGCGTGCAGATGTATTAAACTACAAAGGAGACACTCGGGCATTATTCCAAGCTGGTAAGACAGGAGCTGACCAGCATCATACTGAAACATTTTCAGGCTTGCGTCCACAAATGGACATAAAACAACCAGGATCAGAAATCGATATGTTTGCATGGTCTGATACACGAGACAATTTAATTTCAATGTCGATTACTCACGGAGCTACTGCTGTTGGAGCGAAAAGTAAAAACCCAGAACGGGCGTTAATGGTATACGACTTACTTCGCAATGATGAGGAAATTTACAAGCTATTTAACTATGGTATTGAAGGCGTACAATATGAAATTAAAGACGGCAAACGTGTTCGTCCTGAAGGCTATGATGAAACAAAGCATTCCTTCGCTTCTAACTTCTGGGGTGGGCGTGTTGACAAGTTCGAAATTCCAAGTGCTGATAAGTGGGAGGGAATGTCTGAGATTTACGCGGAGTACGATAAAATTAAGAAGCCATATCCATATGGACAATTTGTTTTCGATAGTACTCCTGTAGAAGCAGAGCTTGCTGCTTTATCACAAGTAACTGCTCAAATGGTACCCGCAATTGCCTTCGGTAAAGCAGGAGACCCAGAAAAAGCTGTTGAAGACTTGCGTAAGAGATTAGAAGCAGCAGGGTATGAGAAGGTATTAAATGAAATCCAAAAGCAAATGGATGAATATAAAAAGCTTGTAGAGGGCAATTAATCGAACGATGAAAGTTAAGTGAACAGAGGGCTATCATACTTGCTTGATAGCCCTTATTCTATCAGTCTAAAATGCTTTAAATAAAACACTTACAATCACTTGTTAAGGGGTGTAGCGATTATGTCAAATGTACTAACTCAAGACTGGAATCTATCTGTAAAAAGTAGAATGTTTAACTTTGATTGGAAATTCTTAAAAGGTGACAATTCTGATGCGTATAAAATTCAGTTTGATGATTCAGCTTGGCGTACATTAGATTTGCCACATGATTGGAGTATTGAAAGTCCGTTTAAGAAGGAATATGCAAGCTCAACAGGGTATTTACCAGGTGGGATCGGTTGGTATCGAAAGAAATTTACTATCCCTAAAAATATTAAAGGAAAGAAGCTTTTTATTCAGTTTGATGGAATTTATAAAAATAGTGAAGTCTGGATAAATGAACACTTTCTTGGTAAACGACCATATGGTTACAGCTCATTTCATTATGACCTGACTCCATATGTGAATTTTGAAACAAAGGAAAATGTTCTTGCTATAAAAGTAGATCATTCCGATTTTGCTGATTCTCGTTGGTATCCAGGCTCTGGTATTTATCGAAATGTATTTATCAATATAACAGATAATGTGTATATCAAGCCATATGGAGTATTTGTTACGACACCGAACATATCAACACAAGAGGCTGAAATCCATATTCAAACAAGTGTGAAAAATGATTTTCAAGACGAAGCTACAATTCAGATAGAACATCATATTAAAGATGCTAATGGAAAAGAAGTAATCTCCTGTTCATCTATCGAGAAGATTCCAGCAAATGACGAACTTAACTTTGAGCATTCTGTTTTCCTTGAACAACCAAATCTTTGGTCACCTGATCATCCGTATTTATATAGTGTTGAAACGAAAATGAGAAAAAGTGGTGAAGTGATAGATATGGTGACAACGCCGCTTGGTGTTCGGTCATTTCATTTCGATGTGGATTCAGGCTTTTTTCTTAATGGTAAAAGCTTGAAATTAAAAGGTGTATGTATCCATCATGATGCGGGGTGTCTAGGAGCGGCTGTTCCTGAAAAGGTTTGGCATCGTCGTTTGCGGCTTTTAAAAGAAGCTGGTGTGAATGCGATTAGAATGAGTCATAATCCCCCTGCACCAGAATTACTGGATATGTGTGATTCATATGGATTTTTAGTTCAGGATGAAGCATTTGATGAGTGGGAATTTCCTAAAAATAAGTGGGTAGAGGGATGGAATCGAGGTGAACCATCTTTAGATGGCTATGCTTCTGAATTTGCTGAATGGGCAGAAACGGATTTGAAGGACATGGTGTTAAGAGACCGAAACCATCCGTCGATTATTTTTTGGAGTATTGGGAATGAAATTGATTATCCGAATGATCCATATTCACACCCAGTACTTGAAGAGCGCTATAATGCTGAAAAACCTGAAGCAAAGAGAATGGGGGAAATCGCCAAAAGGCTGGCGAGTGTTGTAAAGCACTATGATCCGACCCGACCTGTAACAGCAGCTTTAGCAAGTGTTATAATGTCAAATGAAACTGAGTTTCCAGATGCTCTAGACGTAGTTGGTTATAATTATCAAGAATTTCGTTATATTGAAGACCATAAAAAATACCCTAATAGAGTAATTTACGGAAGTGAAAATGGAAGAAATCACGATGTATGGATGGCTGTCAAACAAAATGATTTTATATCAGGTCAGTTTATCTGGACAGGGATTGATTATTTGGGAGAAGCACGTGGATGGCCAGTACGTCATGCAACTCCTGGAATGCTCGATCTTGCTGGCTTCAAAAAGCCTTTATACTATTTTAAACAAAGTGAATGGTCTGATCACGACATGGTCTATATCGGCTTAACACCTATCAAGGAAGAGAATCCAGGGCAAATTTATTGGGACCATGAAGTTATCTGCGCTTGGAAGGGGAATGAAGGAGAGATTGTCAGGGTTGCTTGTTGTACAAATTGTCCTGAAGTAGAGTTACTTTTAAATGGTGAATCATTAGGTGTAAAAAAGCGTAAAGACTTTCCATATGGAACGATCTATTGGGACGTTCCATATGCTAAGGGGACAATTAAGGCAATTGGTAAAAGGAACGGTAGCATTTGCTGTTCATTTGAATTAAAGACAGCTGATGACCCTTTTAAGTTAGAGTTACTTTCTGATACGAATACATTAAAAGCGAACAAACAGGATGTAGCACATGTAGAAGTTCAAATCCTAGATAAGAATAATACCCTTGTCTATGATGCAGATAATTTAATTGATTGTGAGATTGAGGGACCTGGTGAAATTATCGGAATTGAGTGCAGCAACCCTATAAGTCATCAGAATTATAAAGAAACAAACAGAAAAGCCTACAATGGAAAACTATTAATATATGTGAAGTCTACTAACAAATCAGGAACCATTACTTTAAAAACATCATCTGTTGGCTTGGAAAGCTCATCTGTTGAAATTAATGTTGATTAATAGTGTTACTTTCTTTAAATCTTAAGAAAAGTGATCACGCGAAAGGACAGAGGAGTTGAAAGAACTCTCATTTAAGCAAGAGTATTCGGAAACGGAATCTTCGACTTAGGCGAGAAGCTAAAAGAATAAAAATAATCGTTTGGAGATGCTGAAAATGCCGTATAACAAAGCGTCAGATACAACAAATCCTATAAAGGGACATAGGCTGAAAAATATTCCTGCTCATGACCCGTTTGTCTTGTCACATAAAGAAACAAATACTTATTATCTTTATACGACAGGAATTCCAGAATTAACGGATTTAGAGAGAAGTAGTGTACTTGTTTATAAAAGCAAAGACCTACTAAACTGGGAGGGCCCTTATGTCGTTTTTGAAGTCCCAGATGGAACGTGGGCACATCCACAGCATGGGACATGGGCACCTGAGGTTCATCACTACGATAATAAATATTATTTATTCGTCACACTTCATAATAGAGATAAGATCCTTGCAGAGCCACCAGAGGTTTGGAAAACCAATCATCTTCGAGGCACTAGCATTGCCGTATCTAATTCACCGGACGGTCCGTTTGAATTACTAAAAACGGATGGACCTGTTCCTCCTAGCACTTTCATGACATTAGATGGCACTTTGTATGTAGATGAGGGTGGAAAGCCATGGATGGTATATTGTCATGAATGGATTCAAGTAATAGATGGGACATTTGAGGCGGTTCCGCTTATGGCTGATTTGTCTTGCACAGATGGTGAACCTCTTCATCTATTTAAAGCTTCAGATGCACCGTGGATAAATGCTGAACGAAAGCCAGATGTAAAGCCTACTGTTTATGTTTCTGATGGCTGTCAATTGTATCGTACAAAAGGCGGACATCTAGTGATGCTATGGTCTAGCTATAAAAATGATAGCTATGTCCAAACAATCGCTAGCTCAAAGTCAGGGAAGCTAATAGGACCTTGGGAACAGCTTGAACCATTAGTCGAAGGTGATAGTGGACATGGAATGCTTTTCAAAACATTTGAAGATGAATGGATGCTTATTCTTCATCAACCATTTAGTACACCAGAGTCTCGAGCTAAGATTTATGAAGTAGAAGAAACGGAGAACAGCTTTAAGGTCATAAAACCTAGAGTTGATTTACACGGCTAAAAACTAGTAGAGGGTAACTCAAAAGGAGCTGCCCCCTCCAACAAACACTGATATATAGTAAACTAACCTCATCATTAGGTTGTATATTGTGTTTGGGGGGGCGAAGCTTTGCTTTTGAGTCACCCTCGTTTTATTTGAAAATCTCCTAAGATTATCAAACAAAATATAAAAGTTCAATACTCTCCAACTTGGATTGGTACGGTTTCAATAATCCTTTTTCTAGCATTCTTCGCAAATGCTTCTCTATAAAAATAGTATGTACGCTTTTACTATTTTCTTAGAGAAGGAGACTTTTCCCCTAATAGAAATAAAGCGGCCGAGCCGAGAAGTGTTGTAGTAAAGATAATTGTTCCCATCGGCACAGCGGACGCTTCATTTATTCCAGCAAGCGGTGAAACGATCGAGCCAATTAATAAAGGGAGCATTCCGAGTAATGCACTCGCACTACCTGCGCGATGCCCCTGTTTGGCTATGGCTACGGTAAAGGAGCTTGTCAGTACGATTCCCATACAAGTCATATAAATAAAAATTGGAATAACAATAAGTGCAAGTGGTCCTTTAATGATTGTCATGGCAAATAAAAATGCAGCTGCACACGTTGCCGTAACTACACCAATTTTTAGTAATCGCTTTTCCTCGATAATTCCTGCTAAGCGACCAACAAGAAAGCTACCTGTTATAATCGCAATTCCGTTAATACCAAATAGGATACTAAACATTTGTGGTGAAACACCGTATATACCTTGATACACAAATGGTGTACCTGATACATAAGCAAAGCTACCACCATGTACAAATCCTAGTGTAAGGGCATAGCCGATAAACGAGCGATCCTTCATTAAGGATCCCATCGTACGAATTGTATGTCCGAAAGAGCTTGGCATGCGTTTTTCGACGGGGAGTGTTTCTTTCAATTTGAAATAAATAGTGATTACGATAATTAATCCGATGATTGATAGTACAAAGAAAATTGTATTCCATGTTGCATTTGGGAACCATAAAATCCCGCCCCCAGCGATTGGTGCGGCCAATGGTGCAACAGCATTAATAACCATTAAGAGTGAGAAAAACTTCGTTAATTCTTTACCACTAAAACTATCCCGAACGACTGCACGGGAAATGACAACACCAGCAGACGCAGTCAGTCCTTGTAAAAAGCGACCAGCAATCAAAATTTCAATTGAAGGTGCAAAGGCACATAGTAATGTAGCAAGTACAAATAATGTAATCGAAATTAACAATGGTCTTCTACGACCATAAGCATCACTGACTGGTCCTACTACGAGTTGTCCTGTCGCAAGTCCAATTAAGCATGCTGTTAGACTCATTTGAACGAGCGAAGCATGAGCCTCCAAGTCATTTGCAATATCAGGGAAGGATGGTAAGTACATATCAATGTTTAGCGGGCCTAAAGCGCCAAGCATGCTTAGCAATAACGCTAATCCCAGCCGTTGTTTTAATGTTGGATTCTCTTGCATTATACATACACCTTTCTATTGTTCGTTCTATTATTTAATTGTCATAAGTTATATAAGATGACGAAGCCCAATATATAACATTAGCGTCATTAGTTCAAGGATATCGTTCTGAATAAGTAAAATTTCATTGTCTCATCATTACTATTGAAGCTATTTTGTGATTATAACACTAATTGGAGTACTTTGATTTGAAAAGTGAAGTTTGTTTCCACTAAAGGTACTGTTAAGCTTGGGTGTTTATTCTGCTACAGGAGTACTTACGTGGGTGGTCTAGAAGTCTTCTCCTCGAGTCTACCTACAAACGTATTTTAAGCATGAGTCTCTCACTTTCGCTTCAAACAATTAAAAAAAGTTTAAAAAAAGCACCTAATAAAAAAAGTCACCTTACTTTTTACAGTAAAGTGACTTTTAATGATTAAACTTATTTTTTTATTATTAATTGCGGATTAGGTAATCGAAAGCTCCTAAGGAAGCTGTAGCACCTGATCCCATCGAAATAATAATTTGTTTATAAGCACTATCTGTACAGTCACCTGCAGCAAATACTCCAGGAATATTTGTAGCACCATGCTTATCAACAATAATTTCACCGAAGCGCGTACGTTCAACTGTGTCACCTAACCAATCAGTATTAGGGACAAGACCGATTTGAACAAATACACCTTGAAGTTCAATATGATGTTCTTCTCCTGTTTCGCGGTCAATGTAAGAAATACCGTTCACTTTATCAGTACCTGTAATTTCTTTCGTTTGAACGTTTTTAAGGACTGTTACATTTGGTAAGCTATTTAGACGATCTTGTAATACAGAGTCAGCCTTCAACTCTGGCATGAATTCTAGTACTGTAACATGCTTGACTATTCCAGCTAGATCAATCGCTGCTTCAATACCAGAATTACCTCCGCCGATAACAGCAACATGCTTACCTTCAAATAACGGACCATCACAGTGAGGACAGTATGCCACACCTTTATTTTTGAACTCTGCTTCACCAGGAACGCCGATATTACGCCAGCGTGCACCAGTTGAAATGATAACAGTTTTACTCTTAAGAACTGCACCATTTTCAAGCTCTACTTCAATGAGGTCTTTCTTTTCTAAGCCCTTAGCACGTTGTAAGTTCATGACATCGATATCATAGTCTTTGACATGTTCTTCAAGACTTGCTACGAGTTTAGGACCTTCAGTATATTTGTTACCGATAAAGTTCTCAATGCCCATCGTATCCATAACTTGACCACCGAAGCGTTCAGCGACGATACCAGTACGAATACCTTTACGTGCTGCATAAATCGCTGCACTAGCACCAGCTGGTCCGCCACCAACAACAAGTACATCATAAGGATCCTTATTAGCAAACTCGGATGCATCTGGTGTGCTTCCTAACTTAGAAAGGATTTCCTCTAATGACATTCGACCACTGCCGAACGTTTCGCCGTTTAGAAATACAGTAGGTACAGCCATGATATTTTTGCTTTCTACTTCTTCTTTAAACGCTGCACCATCAATCATTGTATGTGTGATTCCTGGGTTAAGAACGCTCATAACATTAAGAGCTTGAACGACATCAGGACAGTTATGACAAGTTAAGCTAACATATGTCTCAAAATGATATTCGCCCTTAATATTCTTAATTTGGTCAATAAGTTTTTGATCAACCTTTGGCGCTCTTCCACTTACTTGCAGTAAAGCAAGCACTAATGAAGTGAATTCATGGCCAAGTGGAATACCTGCAAAAGTTACACCTGTATCTTCTCCGATACGGTTTACACTAAAGCTAGGTGTTTTCTGTAATTGTGCGTGTTCAACTTTAATTCTTTGTGACATAGTAGCTAATTCATCAACTAAAGCAAGCATGTCACGTGATACATTATCGTCTCCCGCGCTAACTTTAAGTAGCACATCGCCTTCCATCATTTGTAGATATTGGGCTAATTGTGCTTTTATATCTGCTTCTAAAATCATTGATTGCACTCCTTAAATTTTACCTACTAAATCAAGGCTTGGCTTAAGTGTTTCAGAACCTTCTTGCCATTTAGCTGGACAAACTTCACCTGGGTTGTTACGAACATATTGTGCTGCTTTAATTTTGTTTACAAGTGTACTTGCGTCACGGCCGATTCCACCTGCATTAATTTCAACAGTTTGAATGATACCATCTGGGTCGATGATGAAAGTACCGCGGTCTGCTAATCCTTCTTCTTCGTTAAGAACATCAAAGTTACGAGAAATTCTTTGAGAAGGGTCACCGATCATTATGTACTCGATTTTGCTAATTGCTTCTGAATGGTCATGCCATGCTTTATGCGTAAAGTGTGTATCAGTTGATACTGAATATACTTCAACACCAAGTTCTTTCAAAGTTGCATATTCGTTTTGTAAATCTTCAAGTTCAGTAGGGCAAACGAATGTAAAGTCAGCTGGGTAGAAGCAAACAACGCTCCATTTACCTTTGAAGTTTTTCTCAGTTACCTCGATGAACTCACCGTTGTGAAATGCTTGTGCTGTGAATGGTAATACTTCTTTTCCAATTAAAGACATAATATCTTCCTCCTAATATGATAAATTTTAGTATTTGATAATAATAATTCTAATTCAATATTTATTATTATATGAACATTAATATTTTGTCAAGGATAATGCTCATATTTATTATGAGTTATTATCTTTAAATTAAACCTAGTAGTCACTTTCTAATTATGATAATTTTTATAGGTAGATAGTCAATGTAATCTAGAATTATCTTTTTTTAGAGGATTTACCTTTTAAACAAAGGCAATCTTAAAGAGTAGTGTGGGGGGAACCATGAGACTTCTGCTTAGAGAAGCTTGTGAAGGGGTACCTAAAAGGCATTCAGCTACAAGTGTCTTTCGGATCACCTGTGGATAACGATTTCCTTGTACTGAAATCAACAACAAAGTATAACAGGTTTTAAAAAAGTTTTTTTCTACAATTTTTTAAAAGATTTTATATATTTAATACAGTAATGGTAGTAAATAATAGTATAAATTTTGCTATTTAAGTGAATGATTAATTGTTCTTTAGAGGTGGGGAAATTGGATCAACTGATATATACACTTTTAGCATATTTAAATAATTCCCTAAATAAGGATATTAATTATGATTTAGCTAAGAGCTTTTTAAAACATATCGATAAGTTAGAGAGTTTTTCATTAGATAGCGTTGCTGAGGCATGTCATGTATCTCCATCTACGATTAACCGTTTTTGCAAGAGAATCGGGTTTAAAAATTTCTCCTCCTTGCGAAACAGCATTGCCTTCTCAAATGAAATGGCCAACCAAGAAAGTCACGACTCAGAGTTACATACACATACTTTTTTGAAACAATTAAATGAGAATATTGAGCTAATTGAGAAAATACCTTTGGAACAAATTGATCGGATTGTCAATCAACTAAAGCAATCGAGAAGAATCGTTATATTAGGCTTTGAAAAACATCAGGTTCAGGCGGTGGAGCTGCAAAAGAAGTTATTTCTTTTAGGAAAGCTTTGTGAATGTGGAACAAATTTATTTAAACAAATTGATTCATTAGCTAGTATTTCTGATGAAGATATGATTATTACCATTTCGATTCAAGGAAACCTCGTTTCGGAAAATTCTCCGATCGTGGAAAAAATCAAAAAAGCTAAAGGACATAAATTGCTAATTACTTTTTCACATAAAACTCAAGAATTGGGAATATTTGATGAAATATTACAATGTGGGAAAATTGAAAATAGCAGTGTTAGTAGCTATACGCTTTTACGGATATTTGATGTATTGACATATCGTTTTCAGCATGAACATAGTTCTAACTAGTCTTCAAACTGGTCTTAAAGAGACCAGTTTTTTTTGTTTCTCAGTAGTATGATGAATGTATATTAAAGCTTTTCCCTTAATTTAAGCAGATGTTGATTGGCGTGGGAGCAAAGAGACTCTTGTAAGGGAAACATTGTCAAAGGTATCCCGAATGCTAAGAACGTCAGCGGAAAGAGAGTATCTGTTGAATATTCCTTTTTTGGATGTGTCTTTATAGTGAGCGCAGTGAAGAATAAGAGGCTTAAAAACTCTTCCGCTTTCGCTCAGTAATTAAATGTATTCAACACTGTTTATGAGTGGGAAATTGAAAAAGTTAAAACAGCCAAACTTATTGACTAGGAGGTAATAAAATGAAAAATAGTCGTTTTCCTGAAGGGTTTTTATGGGGTGGAGCAACAGCTGCCAATCAATTAGAAGGTGCCTACAATGTAGGTGGTAAAGGATTATCAATTTTCGATATGGTCACATTTGTTCCTAAAGATAAAAGAGGAAATAACATCGAAATGGATGTTAAAAGTGAACAAGAATTAGAAGAGCTTTTAGCGGGCAAAGGTGGAGATAATTTCCCGAAACGCCGTGGGATTGACTTTTATCATCGCTATAAAGAAGATATTGCGTTATTTGCGGAAATGGGTTTTAAAACATTCCGGTTGTCGATTTCTTGGCCACGAATTTTTCCAAACGGTGATGACCATGAACCAAACGAAGAAGGCTTGGCGTTTTACGACAAAGTGTTCGATGAGTTATTAAAATATGATATTGAACCGTTAGTAACCTTATCTCATTATGAAATGCCACTACATTTAGTGCAAAAGTATAATGGCTGGACTGATCGTCGTTTAGTTGATTTCTTTGTTCATTATGCGGAAACTGTTTTTAATCGTTATAAGAACAAGGTTAAATACTGGTTAACATTTAATGAAATTAACGTCTCAACATTTTCTCCGTATATCGGTAGCGGAATTCTTGTAGACCGTGTTGAGCATAAGGAACAGGCTATTTATCAAGCTCTTCATCATCAATTTGTGGCAAGTGCAAGAGTGGTAAAAGCATGTCATGAAATCATTCCCGATTCAAAAATCGGTTGTATGCTTGCTCGCATGGAAGTTTACCCGGAAACGTGCAGTCCTGATGATGTTTTAGCTGCATTAGAAGAAGATCAAAAGAATCTATTCTTTACAGATGTACAAGTTCGTGGCTACTATCCAAGCTATATGTTAAGTTATTTCGAGAAAAATAATATTCATATTCATATGCTACCAGGTGATGAAGAAATATTGTTGCAACATCCTGTAGACTTTTTATCATTCAGCTATTATATGTCAATGGTTGCAAGTGGATCACCTGATAAAGAGAAGGAAAAAGGGAATTTCTTCAGTGGAATTAAAAACCCTTATTTAGAAACATCTGATTGGGGATGGCAAATCGACCCTAAGGGCTTACGTATTACCTTAAAGAAAATGTATGATCGTTATCAAGTGCCATTATTCATTGTTGAAAATGGATTAGGTGCCTATGATAAAGTAGAAGAAGATGGCTCTATCAATGATGATTATCGTATTGAATACTTACGTGCCCATATTGATCAAATGGGAGAAGCTATCGTAGATGGAGTAGAAATTATGGGCTATACAAGCTGGGGATGTATTGATTTAATCAGTGCTGGAACTTCAGAAATGTCAAAGCGTTACGGTTTCATCTATGTCGACCAAGATGATTACGGTAATGGAACATTAGAAAGAAGAAAGAAAAAGTCGTTTGATTGGTATAAACAAGTAATTACTACTAATGGTGCACAATTGTAAGTGAAAAGGGTAAAAAAATAGAAGTGCCACACTTATTTTGTGAGGCGCTTCTATTCAATAAAATATGAAGGCTAGGTAAGATAGGAAGCTAACTTTCTCTCGAATTCTTCATTCAAAAAGATAAGAGTCTCCGTCATCAGGTACTAACACATTTGACGAGATTCCTTTTTCTTTTATAAAGCCTTTTAATTCATTTCTTGATAATGTCCAATGGTTAACAGCTTCCATATGAACAGAAATGATTTTTGCATGAGGTGCAGCTTTACACACTTCATAAATATCATCTTTGCCCATTACGAGTGAACCTCCTTCGAGGAATTGATTATCTCCACCATTAACAACAATTATATCTGGATGATATGTTTCGATTACATCTTGAACACCATCATACCAAACAGTATCTCCAGCAACGTATAGCGTTTTTTCGCTTTGATGACGAAAGACAATGCCACACACAAGACCAGCTAATTTTAAGATATCTCCTCTACCATGCTCACCCTTTGTTTTCGTTAAATGAATTCCTTCGAAAACAGTATTTTCTTCTAGAACCTCTACATTGTGAAAACCAGCATTTTGTATTTCTTTAGCATCATCATCATTTTGGACGAACATTTTGATTTCCTTTGGCAGCACCTCTTTGGCAACTTCATCCCAGTGATCTAAATGCAAATGAGTAACAATGACAGCATCTACCTGATCAATAATTTTGTTAGTGGGCATTGGTAACTGTACTAAAGGATTTCTCTGATCCTGTCTTAAAGAATTAGGAAACGCTGGATAGGCTCCCTTCTCAGCTAAAAATGGATCAATTAAAAATTTTTTATTTGCATATTGGACAACAAGTGTTGCATTTCGAATGAGTTGTATTTTCATTTTCATGTACTCCTTTTCTTTGAACTACGTATAGTTTATACTAGGACCAATTACGAGATACATAGATCAAATCAAGTCTTTTTTGCATTTAACTTGATTAATGAAAGGAGTTTATCATGTTAGATCACACTGATTTACGAATTATCGAAGAACTATCAAAGAACAGTCGTATTAAAATGAAAGAATTGGGTGAAAAAGTCCATTTAACAGGACAAGCGACTTCAGCTCGAGTAGCAAAATTAGAGGATAACGGAATCATTGAGGGGTATACAATTAAGGTCAATCACATAAAACTTGGACTGATTATTCATGCATTTATTCATATTTATACAAAAAGTGCAGTCCATGATCCATATCATACATATTTAAAAGAACATGAGAAGTATGTAATTAATAATTATAAAATTGGCGGAGATAGCTGTTACCTTCTCGAATGTAAATTTCCTTCAAATGAACAATTGGATGAATTTTTAAAAGGGCTAAATAAATATGTAAACTATAAACTGTCAATTGTCATTAGTAAATAGCTGCTTTGAAAACAAATTCTGTTGTACAGAAGCTAGCTCCGATTAATTTTCAAGGCAGAAAACGAAAAGAAAAAGGGTAAATTTGAAATAAATAGAATTATAGAGTAAAAGGGTTTTTCTATGTAAAAGTAAACTTGTTAAGGGGGGGGCTTCATTTGATCCATAAATTATGGCCTGATAACGTGCCTTACAATCAAGGGGAAAATGGGGAAGAGGAACCAATTATTACAGCTTATTTATTGGAGAAGCAAGAAAAACATGGCGCAATTATTGTTTGTCCAGGAGGAGGCTATGCAAGACGTGCTGATCATGAAGGAGAGCCTGTTGCAAAATGGTTGAACCGTCTCGGAATATCTGCGTTTGTTCTAAATTATCGAGTTGCACCATATAAACATCCTGTTCCACTACATGACCTGCAGCGCGCAATCAGATATGTGCGCTATCATGCAGAGAAATGGAATCTTGATAAACAAAAAATTGGAATACTTGGCTTTTCGGCAGGAGGTCACCTTGTCTCAACAGCAGCTACTCAATTTGATAGCGGTAACAAAAATGCAAGTGATTTGATTGAAAGGGAAAGCAGCAAGCCAGATCTTGCGGTTCTTTGCTATCCGGTTATTTCTTTTATGGAATCATATCATGAAGGCTCAATCATTAACTTATTAGGAGAAAATGCTAGTACAGATCAGCGACTTTTATTATCGAGTGAAAGAAATGTTTCTGAAGCTACACCACCAATTTTTCTTTGGCATACAGCTGATGATGCAGCAGTTCCTGTTGAGAATAGCCTTATGTTCGCACAAGCATTAAGTAAACAAAAGGTACCATTTGAAATGCATATTTTCCCTAGCGGACGTCATGGCTTAGGTCTTGCTGAGGAAGATCCAATCGTTAATAAATGGACAGATTTGTGTCAAGCATGGCTAAGTAAACAAGGATTTGGTTTAAATTAGATTAAGATAAGAGTGATAAATGATTTAAATATAGGTTGTATTAGGAGGCAAATATTGATAATAGCCTCTTTTTCTATGTTTAGAATCAGTGGTGCATTTTCGATTTAATATTTTTGCTCTCATTATTTATGCAGTAGAGCATATAAATTTGCGTATCTACTTAAGCGAAAAAAATCATCTTCACTAACCTACACTATATGTTCGGGTCTCTGAAAAATCGAACCTTCAATAATTTATAATTTAAATCAACATTACATTTACAAAATTCATATACACCAATAGTTTAAAAGTCATTTCAAATAATCAACAATCAAGCTATAAAGCAGGGTAACTATTTTGGGATATTATTTTGCATACATAGTATAAGAAGTTAAGTGTTACGCATGATAGTTTCAACTCTTGAATAAATTTAATTAATTATAAGAAAGAAAGGATAATGATGTCCTAAATTAGACTATAAGGAGAAAGTTAGGGTGTACCACTTTATATGGAACTTTATGAAAGCGCTTAAAAAGTAGTGGGGAATATTAAGAAATTATGAACAGAAAGAAAATCAATAAGTTTTAAAGTTTTTTAGAGGGGGTGATAAATCTATTTTAAATGTGATGAACGGCGAAAGAATAAAAAATGCTAAGAACAAGGGGGCGTTATGAAATGAAAAAGTGGTTACTGTTAGTTTTATCTGCAATCATAGTGTTTTCGTTAGCAGCTTGTAATAGTTCGTCAAGTGAGTCAAATTCAGATTCAGGGGATGGTAAGGATAAAAAAATTACACTTCGTATGGCATGGTGGGGATCTGATCCAAGACATGATTATACATTAGAAATTATTGAATTGTATGAAAAGCAGCATCCTAACGTGAAAATCCAGCCTGAATATGCAAGCTGGGATGATTATTGGAAGAAGATGGCTCCTCAAGCAACAGCGAATAAGCTTCCTGATATTATTCAAATGGACCTTTCTTACATTACACAATATGCAAATAACAATCAATTAGCTGATTTAAAACCATTCTTTGGTAAAGAAATTAATACAGAAGATCTGAGCCAGGACTTTCTCGATGGTGGAAAAATTGGTGATAAATATTATGGGTTAAACGGTGGGGTAAATGCTCTTAGTTATCAATATGATCCTGCATTGCTAAAAAAAATTGGCGTAGATAAAATTCCCGATAATTGGACATGGGATGATTATATCGAGATGGCTAAAAAGGCAGCTAAAGAAGGACTGTATTTTGAAAATGGACCAGGAACGGCACCAGATGTATCTTTTAATTATTATTTAAGAACGAATGGAAAAAGACTTTATAGTGAAGAGGGTACAGCCTTGGGCTATGATGATGACAAGTTATTTGTGGATTTCTTTAAGATGTATTCTGACTTAGTGAAAGAGAAGGCGATTCAACCACCTGATGCAAGCGCGCAAGTTAAAGGGTTAGAGGATGATCCTGTTGTTAAACAACAATCTATTGGTCTTATTCAGTGGTCTAATCAGTTTGTTGGGATTCAAGAAGCATCAAATCGTCCACTTGAAATGACCAATTTACCGGGACCAAATGCAGATAAAGGCCTATTCCTAAAGCCGAGTTTGTTTTGGTCTGTTGCTGAAAGCTCAAAGCATAAAGCTGAAGCTGCTAAATTTATCGACTTCTTAACGAATGATATTGAGGCCAATAAATTAATGCTTGGTGATCGCGGTGTTCCTGGCTCTCCGAAAGTCCAAGAAGCGTTATTACCGTTATTGACTCCGTCACAAAAACAAGTATTCAACTATGTCGCTTGGGCTGGGGAACATAGCTCACCATATAATGGCCCAGATCCGACTGAAGCAGGCGAAGTAATAAATCTTCTAAAGAACTTTGCTGATCAAATGGCTTATGGAGTTATGAAACCAGAAGAGGCTGCAATACAATTTAGACAGCAAGCTGAAAGTATTTTAGCACAATAAAACTTAAATAAAGATGCTACTGAGCCAAAAGTGTCTGGCAAAATGATTCTTTTACTAGGTTCAAGTGGTTAAAATAAAGGGGATAAAGCTGATTTTGAGAGCTTCATCTCCTTTTACTTGTTCTATAGTAAAAACTTCACTGTTTTTTTAACATTAATCTCTGATATCTATCTATTTTTTTCTAGTCAATTCTATTAAAATAACCAAGATTTCATCTTTGAGTAAACAAAGAAATGTAAGGGTTTACATTTTTGTTTGGAGGTGGTGATTCAAGGAAAATAGTCAATTTTAGAAAATACATCATAATGGGATGGAAAATGGGGAGGTAAATGAAAGTGGGAAAAGGAATAGTACAAAGAATATCTGTTTTAATGAGTACGGTTATGTTAACTTCTACATTATCTGGAATTACACCGTTTTCAACACCTTTAGTCAAAGCTTCTGAAGCTGCTCGTTCTAAACAAAGCAGTTCGATCCAACTAGAATATCTTGATAGAGGGGTTGTTGCGGCAACTACCTCTGAAGGTATATTTTTAAGCTGGAGACTTTTAGCTAATGAAGTATCAGGCCATTCAGAATCAGGATTAACAGGTGTTAATTTTAATGTTTATCGAGATGGTAAAAGAGTTGCCACAGTAAGGGATAGTACAAACTTTTTAGATGACAGTGGTTCTGCTACATCAAAGTATTATGTAGCGGCTGTTAAAAATGGCAAAGAAATTGAGCAAAGCGCTGAAGCTTCACCTTGGGATAATACATATTTTGATTTAAAGCTGAAAAAACCAGAAGATGGTGTAACACCAAGTGGGGAGGCTTATTCATACACAGCAAATGACATGAGTGTTGGAGATGTCGATGGTGACGGACAATACGAATTTTTTGTTAAGTGGGATCCGACAAATTCAAAGGACGTCTCTCAAAAAGGATATACAGGTAAAACGTATATTGATTGCTACAAAATGGACGGTACATTGCTTTACCGTATAGACCTAGGAGTCAATATTCGTGCAGGAGCTCATTATACACAATTTCTCGTATATGATTTTGATGGCGATGGAAAATCAGAACTTATGTTTAAAACAGCACCAGGAACAAAAGTCATTAAGTTCAACAAAAAAGGCGAGGTAGTGTCTGAACAATTTATTACGATGCTCAAGGAGGATAAGCAAGCTGGATACAGCCATGAAGATGATTATCGTATGAACAGTGAAGATTACTATAATCATCTGGTGGACATGTTCAAAAATTGGCATACCCAAAAAGAGGTTGTTAATGGGAATTGGCCGGCAACACTTGAGGAATGCTTTGGTATTGAAAAGCAATTTAATTATCCATTGTCTACTGAAGATGCGAAAAAATTAGCAGACTATTTTATTGATGTATATGCTCCAAGTAGAAGTGCGCGCAATGATCTAAGAGATTTTGAGGGCTTTATCCTTAATGGCCCAGAGTACTTAACGGTTTTTAATGGAGAAACAGGAGCAGAAATGGAGACAATTCGTTACAAATATGGACGTCATGATGACGGGCTTATGTGGGGGGATTATGCAATGTCCCGAATTGAGCCTGGTAATCGAGTTGACCGGTTCCTAGCTGGTGTCGCTTATTTAGATGGGAAAAAGCCATATGCAGTCTTTACTAGGGGGTACTATACTAGAACAACAATGGTTTCTTATAGCTGGGATGGAAAGCATCTTAAAGAAGAATGGGATGTTGATAGTGGCTGGACTCCTATGACAAATCCGTTTAATGATGGTCCGCACGGTCGCTTGGGAACAAGCGAGGAGTATGGATCCCTTACAACTCAAGGTGCTCATTCACTAAGCACTGCAGACGTTGATGGTGATGGGAAGCAGGAAATTATTTACGGCTCGGCAACAATTGATCATGATGGATCCTTGTTATATAGCTCAAGTGATGTCATGCCACCTGAAAGTGCGACACCAGGTGTAACAGCAGGATTAGAGATTTTTATGGTACATGAAGGTTGGTAGCTATGCTCCATATGGATATTCTCTAAGAGATGCTGCAACAGGTGAGGTCATTTATGGTGGGTATACAGGGAAGGATACAGGTAGAGGGATGATTGGAGATGTTCTTCCAGAACAGGAAGGATTGGAGACATGGGCGGTAGGTCTATGGACAGCAGATGGAAAAAGGCTGAGTACAAATGCTCCAGGAACGAATATGAATATTAAATGGTCTGCAGATATGACAACACAAATTGTCAATGGCTCTATTGATCAAACACCAACCATCCAAGATTGGAAAAAGGGCACAGTTCTGACAGCATCAAATACGAGAACAAATAACTACACAAAGGGAAATCCATCCTTAGTCGCTGATATATTTGGAGATTGGCGAGAAGAGATGCTTGTTCGAACAGAAGATAGTCAGGCAATTCGGATTTATTTGAGTACGGAGGTAACGGATCGAAAACTCTATACGTTAATGCATGATGCTCAATATCGAACAGGTATTGCTTGGCAAAATGTTGGATATAATCAGCCGTCCTATCCTAGTTATTATTTCGCTTCAGACACGAATTGGGGAAAAGTACCGACACCTACTATTTGGATGCCAGGCGAACTTGGAGCATTAAATAGCTTAGTAGCTTCGTTTGTAGAAAAAGGTGATGTTAAAGGCTCGCTAGCATCTCAGCTTGAGAACTCGTTAAAGCAAGCTCAGCATCATATTAATAAAGGTTCTTATTCTAAAGGAATTTCGTTTTCAGAAAAATTCATTAGACAGCTAGAGCAAAAGAATAAAAAGGATGAAGTAACGGAGAAGGCGAAAACTATCTTGATAGCTAAAGCTGACCAATTAATTGTGAATATAGAAAATATAGGATCATAGATTGTAAACGAATTTGCAATGAACATTTTAAAAAGCTACTTTGAAAAGAAGGTAATGATACGTTCTATTCTAAAGTAGCTTTTTCTTTTGACGGATTACATCATGATAAAGTGTGAAATAAGTCTGCATATGTAAAGAGAAGAAAAGTGAAAAAACTAGTACAAAAGTAGTGATTATCCGAATTATAAAGTTAAATAGTTTTGTAGTTTTAATATTTAAGTTACAAATCCAATTCCTCTAACGAATCACTTTCCCACAATTCCATAAATACTTTATTCATTGATTTTGCCATTTTGATGTCATTTATAGCTAGAAGGATTTCTTGATTCTCTTCCGCTGATTTTTTTGTATAGTTAAAAGAGCCTGTTACAACAGTTTTTTTATCAGAGATTGATAATTTCATATGCATCTTCTGTTCTTTATTAATCTTAATAGGTATGTTGTGCTCTTTGAGATTTTGAAAGATAGCCCAACTATCGCTGTTTTCTGCCTTTTTTGCATCAGTAATAATTCTAATAGATACCCCTCTTTTCTCAGCATCCAGTATTGCAGCTAAGATTTGTTCATTATCAAAGTTGTAAATGGCAATGTTAAGCTCCTTTTTAGTAGTATGAATGACTTTTAATAATGCTTCTTCTGGATTCCCTTTAATATCACTTAGTGAAAAGGATAATTTTGTGTCACTTACGTCCGACTCGCCATCTAAAGCTGATGTAATAGTAAAAAAGATGTTTATAATAAATGACAATACTAACAAGATATATAGAATAGAATTTTTCAAGATTTACACACCTTATCTATTTGTAATTCGTTGACAATACGTCAAAAAATATGTACTAGTAGTTGTTTTTTAGATGTTGTAAATATAACCGAACGTTGACAAAGTGTCAACATTCGGTTATATTTCATAAAGATTTTAAAACTCTAATCCAGAAAATGTTTCTTTAAAATAAAATGATCAAGCGGAATTAGTAAGAAAGGTGATGAAAGAAAGTGGCAGAACAAATTTCAGAGAATAAACTCGGTTTATTGCTTAAGGAATTATTAAAAGAACGTTCAATTTCCATAAGAAAATTTAGTGAAATGACATCTATTGATGCTGCGTCTATATCAAGAATTATTAATGGTAAAAGAAAGGCAAAACCAGAGCATTTACAAGAGTTTGCAAGGTGTCTGGATATACCAGTGTATGAATTATTTGTTGCTGCTGGTTATGAATTAAATCAGAAACAAGAGAACACGGATATCTATGAATCTCTTGAAAGTATTCAAAGTACTCTTCAAGCTTCAGGAGTATATAATGACTCATTTTCAATTGAGCGAATTAAAGAAAAGCTGCAAAATTATCAGCAGTATTCGCAAACAGATGAAGGAAAAGAGAATATTCTTAGCAATTTTGAGACGAAGGTACAAAAAACAGGAAGTATTGGTCCGTTTATTAATCAATTAAAGGGAATGTTTGACAAGTTTCGTATGAGAAAAGGAACAACATTAGAATTAGTAATAATGGGAAGTGCACTCATTTATTTTATTACTGCAGTAGATGTCATGCCTGATTATCTCTTTCCACTTGGATATTTGGACGATGCAGTAGCAGTTAAACTATCGTTAAACCTATTAAATGGAAAAAATGATATATTCAACATATAACTAGGAGATGTATGCAATATGGTGAAAGAACAACCTATCAGGAAAAAGAGGAAGCGGATAAAAAGAATAGTGACAATACTGCTTATGGTTTGTGTAGCGATTACCGGCTATTGCATCTATCAATATAAGAGTGGTTTATCCGAAGCAAGGAATGGCCTATATAAAAATGATGGAAAACTATTTGGTGACTTTCAAGGAGCTGAGCCTCAATTTGGAGAAATAAACATATTATTAATTGGAAGTGACTCAAGAGGAGAGCAACAAGCTCGTTCTGATACATTAATGATTGCCCATTATAATCAAAACACTCATAAAATGAAGATAGCTTCGATTATGAGAGATACATATGTAGAGATTCCAGATCATGGCATGCAAAAAATGAATGCTGCATTTGCCTTTGGTGGACCAGAGCTAGTTAGGAAGACAATTAAATATAATTTTGATATAGATATTAACTACTATGCAATTGTTGACTTTGAGGGTTTTACCAAAATTGTAGATCTTATTGCACCAGATGGGATTGAAGTTGATATACCTTATGAAATGAGTTATGGGATAGGAATGACACTTCATCCGGGCACTCAAGTGCTACGTGGAGATGAATTGTTAGGATATGTTCGTTTTCGTCACGATCGATTGAGTGATTTTGGTAGAGTACAAAGACAGCAAGAAGTAGTTTCAAAAATCAAAGATCAAGCGATCAGTATTCATAATATAGTAAACCTTCCAAAGATACTTGGAATGGCTGACCCGTATATTGATACTAATGTAGATGCTCCAACTCTAATATCGATAGGAAAGGGATTAATTACTGGCAAATCAAAATCAATGGAAACGATTCGCATACCAGTTAAAGATTCTTATGAGGATGAAACGGTAGACGTTGGAGCAGTGCTAAAAATTGACTTGGACAAAAACAAACAAGCTTTACAGCAATTTTTAGTATCGTATGAAGATGATTAAATGTCAGAGGGAATATAGGATTTTGTCTAATAAATTGAAGTCTTCCACATTATCAAATTATCTTTTTGAGTAATAAGAATTATTGGACTGAATTTGTAAGGTAAATGCTGAACATGAAGTTCATATTATACCCTTTAATCGGTAACTAAATTGTAATCTGAAACCCTTGCTAATGAAGAGTTTCAGATTTTTTTGTGATAGAAGATATTTCTCTCGATTAATTAGTTTCAAAATTTGTTTTTACAACTGAAGAGGCTATACTATGTTTTAGAATTTCTAACAATTGTTCGGCCATATAAGTTGAACTATAAATAAAGCCTCCGTTTATCCATTCTATAATCAAACCTAAAATAGCATATGCCTGATAACTAGCATGTAGTTCTCTATTTACTTTCGGATTTGGGAGGGAGTCGTTTAAGTCATTCAAGGTTAAGTCTTTTAAGACAGTGCAAAATTTTTGTTGAAATCCTGTTAACACATTTGGTTGAACAATAAGCGAGTAAAAATTTGAATATTGCTGTACATGATCAAATACTTTAACTGCTGATGTAGTGAGTTTATTAACTTCTAGTAATTGAATGCCCTTATATGGTTCACGATATGAATCAACTAGGCTTGTGAGCACTTCGTCTATGATTTCATTGAATAAGTCTTCTTTATATTGATAATGCTTGTAAAAGGTTCCCCTGTTTAAATCTGCAAAACGGACAATATCAGTTATCGATATTTCATTAAAATCCTTCTCTTTCATTAATGATAATATTGCATCTTTCATCGCTTTTTTAGATTTCACAATTCTTCTGTCAATATAGTCATTTTTATTAGACATTTTTCTGCTCCGATGTTCATTATATTTTTTTATTGCACATTAGTATGTGAATCTGTTTATTAATAGACAATTTTCTCATGTTTTGCTGATTGTATAATCTCTTTATAGGAAATTATACTATAGTTAGTAGTTAGCTAATCAACAACTGTTTATTAAAAAATGAACAAACTTACTATAGAATTTGGAGGAATGGATGATGAGACTTCAAAATAAGGTAGCAGTCGTGACAGGGGCAGCATCAGGAATGGGGAAAGCAATTGCAATTCTTTATGCAAAAGAAGGGGCAAAAGTAGTCGTTTCTGATATCAATTTGGACGCTGCAAATCAAACAGTAGAGGAAATAAAAACAAATGGTGGAGAAGCAATTGCTGTATTAGCCAATGTTGCTAAAGAGGAAGATATTCAAAATTTAATCGATACTGCTGTTAGTCAATACGGTACTTTAGATATTTTAGTGAATAATGCTGGTATTATGGATAACTTTGAACCTGCTGGTGATATTGAAGATGAAAAATGGGAAAGAATTTTTGCTATCAATACGACAAGTGTAATGAGAGCGACACGTAAAGCATTAACAATTTTCTTAGAAAAACAATCTGGTGTAATTATTAATGTTGCGTCCGCAGGTGGATTACAAGGGGCAAGAGCAGGTGCTGCTTATACGGCTTCTAAGCATGCTGTTGTTGGTTTCACAAAAAATACTGGATACATGTATGCGACTAAAGGGATTCGTTGCAACGCAATTGCTCCTGGTGGAGTTGAAACAAATATCAGTTCTTCTATGACTGGTGTCAATCCATTTGGAATGGAACGAATTCAACCTGGATTAGCTATAAATCCACGTGTAGGAAAGCCTGAGGATATTGCGAATATTGCTCTATTCTTAGCCTCTGATGAATCAAGCTTTGTAAACGGAACAGTAATAACTGGAGATGCTGGTTGGACAGCATATTAATTAAATGAATTTACTAAACGAGCCGACAAGTTGTTTTGTCGGCTTTTTTGTGTTTTGTACGTATCTTATTTAGACTTTTTTAGTTTCAACTTTAAGTATCGCTTTTTTGAAATCTATTAAAGATCAATATCCTTTCAAAAATTTTTATATTAGATAGGAACTTTCACCAATTTTTCACCAAACCCTACTAAACTATACCCATCAACAATGAAAGGAGAAATGAAAATGAAAAAAACGATAGCTTGGGGTTCGATAATTACTCCATTTGTTTTGGGAATCTACTTTTTGTTTGGAGGCTATAATGCTCTAGCGATGGGACCGCACGGACATGGACCTGATAGCATGATGCCAAGAGGAGACTTTGGTGGAGGGAGGATGATCGATGGTCCTCATCATGGAGGAGGGATTCCTTTGCTAGGGTTTCTTATATTCCTCATTATCGGAATTGTGATTGTTGTGTTCTTAATGAAATGGTTAAGAAAGAAATCACAAGCTTCTTCGATGCAACAGCTAATCAATACATCATTAATGAGCACTCACAAACCGATGAATCAAAATGAAACAATTTTAGATCAATGGGAAAAAAATCTAACAACTAAAAAGGAGAATGATTAAAAATGGGGATATTTAAAAGAATAAAAACTATTGCAAAGGCTGATATAAATCGTCTTTTAGATAATATGGAAGATCCGATAGCGATGCTAAATGAATATTCTCGAGAGATGGAACAGGAAATGTTGGAGGCTCAAAAAGCACTATCTCGGCAAATTTTTGTAGAAAATAAACAAGCGACACTTATCTATGATACGAAAAGTTTAATCGACAAAAGAACGAGACAGGCTAAGCTTGCGATTAATCAAAAAGAGGATAATATGGCGAAATTAGCTGTTCATGAAAAATTAATTCACGAGAAACAACTCGCTGTCTATCAGCAACAATATGAAGCAATTCAAGGACAGACGAAAATTCTTAAAGAAAAGCTACAAGAGCTTCAGGAAATTTACAGAGAGCTACAGCATAAAAAGGTGTTATTAGCGTCACGTGCTAATGTGGCACAATCGATTAAACAAATTCAGAATGTAACTGCCTCCTTCCAAACAGACGCAATAACGAAAGGAGTTGCACGCGCTGAAGAGCGAATTTCATTAATGGAGGCAGAGGTACAGGCGGGTAACCAATTTATGAATCCATTAGCGCAGCAAGAGGCTCTCTATCACAATTATGTGAATGAAGAAGAATTAGTTCAAGAGATAGAAAAGCTAAAGGGTGAAAAGGAAAGTCAGGTTAAGCAAGATTCATAGAGAAATAATTGGAAGCACTAAAAGGTTATGTTTAGTGCTTCCTTTTTTATATTTAAAGAAAGTTAAGTATTTTTGCCAAAGCGAAATAACCTGAAAGTAAGTAATTTTTATTAGAAAACAATTTAGCTATGAACAATATAATATATTGAAGTGATTTTTAAATGATTGAATTTGGAGGGAAGGTTCAATCTAGTAGTCAAAGTTATTCAAAATTCCTAGCAACTTCAAGTATATTTATCTATTCTTATAGAAACAAATCTTTGATTCGAGCAATCAAATCCTCGTTTTTGTTATATCAGCTATTGTAAACGATTGCTAAAATAATTTAATAAGGAATGCCTTTAACGGGAAGAAGGAGGAAGAATCATTGAAAATTATAGACTTAAAAACAAATCATATTACGAATCCAATTGGATTTCATTTAGAGAACAATCTTACATTTTCTTATAAAGTAACCGAGGCGAGTAGTAAGCAACAAGTAGCAGCACAAATTCAAGTTGCCTTATCACCAGCTTTTGATGAGATAATTTACGACACCGAGAGAAATGAAAACCTTAACAGCTTAGCCCATCAATGTGAGCTTTCTCTTTTTCCACGTACAAGATATTATTGGCGTGTAAAAGTTTGGGGAGATAATGGAGACGTTGCAATAAGTGATGTTTCCTATTTTGAAACGGCGAAAATAAATGAAAAGTGGATTGGCAAGTGGATAACGCCAAACCTCGCACCTGATATACATCCTATTTTTGAGAAAAAAGTCCAGCTAGCAAAGGAGGTAGAAAATGCGCGAGTATACATCTGTGGATTAGGACTATATGAGATGTATATCAATGAAAAAAAGGTTGGTAATGAGTACTTAACACCATTTAATAACGACTATGATAATTGGTTGCAGTACCAAACATACGATATTACAGATAACTTTATTAACGGTGAAAATAAAGTGAATATTCTGTTGGGAAATGGCTGGTATAAAGGTAGATTAGGATTCGAGGGTGGACAAGTAAACATTTACGGTGACAAATTTGCATTATTAGCAGAAATTCATCTTTCTTATAAGGATGGGACTAAAGAGATTATTGCAACAGACACGTCATGGAAGGTATGGAAAAGTAAAGTAATAGAAAGTGAAATTTATGATGGTGAAGTCTATGATGACACATTCCTAGATTCAGTAGAGTATGGTGTTAGTGAAATAAATTTAGGTTATGAACGATTAACTGCTCGACTCAGCTTACCTGTTGTTATAAAAGAAAAAAGAAAACCACTTCAATTAATAAAAACACCTGCTGGAGAAACAGTTATTGATATGGGACAAAATATGGTTGGGTGGATACAGTTTAAAAACCGTCTTTCTAAGGGGGAAAAGGTTATCTTACAATTCGGGGAAATTCTTCAAGATGGAAACTTCTATCGAGATAATCTTCGTGAAGCAAAAGCAGAATTTATATACATTTCAGATGGACAAGAAAAAACGGTACGGCCTCATTTTACCTTCTATGGATTCCGTTATGTTAAAGTATGTGGCTGGCAAAGTGAATTAGATTTGCATGATTTTACAGGCTGTGTCATTTACTCTGATCTCGAACAAACTGGCTTTATAAAGACTAGTAACACATTAGTAAACAAATTATTTGATAATGTTATGTGGAGCCAAAAGGGTAACTTCCTTGATATCCCTACAGACTGTCCACAAAGAGATGAACGCATGGGGTGGACTGGGGATGCACAGGTATTCTCCGGAACTGCTGCCTTTAATATGGACGTTTATTCTTTCTTTACAAAGTATGGATATGATTTATGGTTAGAGCAGAAAGAAAGAGATGGAGCAGTTCCAATGACAGTACCGGATATTCCCTCGCCTTTTAACCCAGAAAGTAGTTCAAGTGCTTGGGGGGATGCAGCGACGATTATTCCTTGGAATATGTACCTATTCTATGGTGATGACTCAATCTTAAAGCAACAGTTTGAAAGCATGAAAGCTTGGGTTGATTATATTAAACGGCTTGATGATACGTCAGGTGGGCATCGTTTATGGAAAAATGGTTTTCATTTTGGAGATTGGTTAGCTTTAGATGGGGAAAATCCAAAGCTACCGATGGGAAAGACAGATAACTTTTTTATCGCATCTGCTTTTTATTATTATTCAGCAGACATTGTTTCAAAAGCAGCGGGGGTATTAGGGAAACAAGAGATTGAGCGTGAATATCACCAATTAGCACAGGAGATTCGGCACGCAATCCAAAACGAATATATCTCTCCAAATGGGCGGATGACGATTGATACGCAAACAGCCTATGTACTAGCCTTATTTATGAACCTTGTACCTAATGAACAAAAACAGCGTGTAGCAGATGATTTAGCAAATCGGATTATAAAAGATAATAAACATTTAAAAACAGGGTTTGTCGGTACACCTTATCTCTGTCAGGTATTATCAGAGTATGGACATAATGATTTGGCATATACGCTACTGTTGAATGATGATTATCCTAGTTGGTTATATGCAGTTAAGCTAGGGGCAACTACCGTTTGGGAAAGATGGAATTCTGTATTACCAGATGGCAAGATGAATCCTGAAGGCATGAATTCACTTAATCATTATGCATATGGTTCGATTGTTGAGTGGATGTATCGATATATGGTAGGAATACAGCCGGATGAAACTGTACCTGGGTTTAAGCATGCTTTAATTGCTCCAAAACCTCATTGGAGAATGAAGTGGGCAAAGGGAACGTTGAATACAGCGTCAGGAACCTATCTTGTTTCTTGGCATATTCAAGACGATGGGTTATTAGATGTGAAGGTTGAAATTCCTTTTAACTCAACAGCAACACTAATTCTTCCTGATGCAAATAGTAGGCTTATTAGTGTCGAAGGTGATTTAGTAAATATGGAGCAGAATGGCTCAGAAGTGGTCGTTTCTTTAAATAGTGGAAGCTGGAATTTTACCTATTTACCTGATGCATCATATGTAAAGGTTTTTAATAGAAAATCTAAGTTAAAGGAATTACTAAATATACCTCCTATTAAAAATTATGTTTTGAACGAAATCCATGAAATTATGGCAATACCACCATATTTAATGAGTGAATATGAATTAAAGACATTAGAAGAAATATTGACTAAAAAAGGAGAATCGGAAGTTACTAAAGTAAGATTAGAAAAGATTGAAATGAAATTCAGACAAATCTTGAGCTAGAATACATACTTTGGCACAAATTAAATAGTTAGTAAGAAAAATGCTATTTCAACAAATGAGGTAGCATTTTTTTGTTTAGGAGATTATAACTTTCTGAAATTGTAAAAAAGCACATCGTCACCCTAGCTCACTAAGCTATTGTGATTTGTTTTTTAGGTGAGAAAGGTATTTTTGGCCACATTTATTAGTGCCTATTACTCCATATCGATCGGTTTAAAAAATAAGGAATCTTTGATTCAAGCAATTAATCGCTTTCATTTTGGTATTTCTTATGTTGAAAGCGATTGCTAAAATGAAGCTAAGATAAGCATTTCGTCCTAAGAATAATCAGGGTTTTAATGAGAAATTTCATTCTATTGCATTAGGAATATCGAGATATGAACATGGGGTCAAATTTGTGTTAATGGAGTGTGAGGTTATGGAAACTGTTAAAAAATATAATTTGTATTATGAAAGAACACAGAAAACGGAGCTAAAAAAGAGAGAGACAGCCTCATATATTGGTGGAGGATTAGGTAACTCGCTACTTTCTGGTCTTATCAACGTTTATCTAATGATTTATGCGACAGATGTATTTGGTGTATCAGCATTGGCTGTAGGGACAATCTTCTTTATTGCAAAGATTGTCGATGCGATATCAGATCCGATAGCAGGTATTATCGTTGATCGAACAAGAACACCATTTGGAAAATTTCGTCCATATTTAGTCGTAAGTAGTATTGCATGGGTGTTGTTAACAATCCTTCTTTTTAACGGACCAGATCTTTCTGACTCAGGGAAGTTCACCTATTTATTAGCAGTTTATATTTTATGGGGACTAGCCTTTACTTTTTTTGATGTTCCTTATTGGAGTTTTTCTACTGTTATGACTCAGGATGAAACAAAACGGACAAGATTAGTATCGATTGCCCGCGTATCGACGCTAGTTGGAATGATTTTACTAATGCTTGCTGGTGGGCCAATCGTAGCTTATATAGACGGAATTAATCCAGGAAGAGGATATTCTAACTTAGCAATTATTGCTTCAGTTTTGGCCTTGATAGTCATGCTGGTCATGGCATTTACTTGTAAGGAAAGGGTAAAATCAAGTAGTCAGGCGGTTAGTTTAAGAAGTACATTTTCTTATTTGAAAATGAATAGACCATTACAATTAACACTTTTATCTGCTTTTCTAGGATTATCGATGCCAATATCACAATCTCTATCTGTTTATTTTGCTGTAAATAATTTAGGAAATATATCATATATGGCAATGTTAAATATTCCTGCATTGCTAATTGTTCCATTAATACCGATGATCGTACCTGCTTTAACAAAACGATTTGAAAAGAAATATATTTTTCTAGCTTGTACAATTGCAAATGCAATCACCTTACTTATTTTATTTGTGGTTGGTTATGATCATTTACCATTTGTCTTTATTTTGAATGGAATCACCTTGTTTTTTGCCTTAATTAATTCTACGATTATTTCCTTGTTTATTGCAGATGCGATTGATTATGGTGAGTGGAAGACGGGAAATCGATTTGAAGCCATTTCATTTGCTGTCCAATCATTTACGAGTAAATGTCAGGGGGCGATCTCAGGTTTACTAGTCGGTTTCATCCTTACCTTTATAGGGTATCAAGCAGCTTCACAGAGTCAAACGCCTGAAACAGTTGATGGAATTTTCCTTGGCTTTACGGTGGTACCTGCGATAGTGGGGATTATTGCTGCAATACCTATTCTTTTCATCAAGTTTTCCGGGAAAGTTCGTGAAAGTGCTTTAGATGAAATAAAACAGAGAAGAACTAGCATAGATAACTAAATTGTTAAACCTACTTAGGGCTTACCCCTAAGTAGGTTATTTTCATTATAAAATATGTATGCTATAATTCCATGATTTAAGAAAGGGGAGATTTCAATGAATGGGGAAGAATTGCGAACATTTCTTGTATCAAATAATGAAAAACAAGCAGCAGAATGGGACTTGATAAAAAAAGAATTTAAACCAGAAACAATCAATATAAATGGTGAGCAAGTTTACGTGTTTGATATGATTTTTGATTTGACAATTACTCCAATTGAGGATCCAATCGGAATCTCTCAGCAATTGCCTTCTGCATATGTGCCAATGCATGTCCATCATTTTATTGAATTAATATATGTTTATCAAGGACAATGTACAGTTGCCTTTCAAAATAGAAAATTAACAATTTTTGAGGGAGAAATAGTCATAATTGATAAAAAGACACCACATGCGGTTGAAGGAATGACGGATACAGATATTGTGATAGATATTAAACTTAAGCATGATTATTTATCATCTAGCTTTCTTAGTAGATTTACGCAAAAAAGTATTATATCGCAGTTTTTAATCGATTCTTTAATTAACAATAGAAGTACGAATAATTATCTTTATTTTCCTTTTAAAGAACGCTCAAATATTGCTGGAATTATGGAGCATATTATGTGTGAGTATTTTGATAAAGACTTTTGCTCTGCAGATATGATTAACTCTTATTTATTCATATTATTTACTGAGTTAATTAGACATAGTAACAATACAAGTAGTATTAAACAAAGTGATTCAAAGCAGGATGCCATCGCTCTTAATTTTTTAAAATATATTGAAGACCATTATCAAAATTGTAATTTAACAGAGATGGCTGGTCATTTTAATTATCATCCAAACTATGCATCCTCTGTTCTAAAGAAAGCAACAGGAAAGTCTTTTAAGGATCTACTTCAGATTCAGAGATTAAACAAAGCAGCGTTATATTTAACAAACTCTAATCTTCCTGTAGCTGAAATCGCTGAGAAGGTCGGATACACGAGTTTGTCCTTCTTTTATAAAAAGTTTAATGAGATATTCCTGCAAACTCCAAAAGAGTATAGGGAAAAAAATCTTTAAAACAAGAGAAAAGTCCTTGATAAAAGCCGCCTTTATAGAGCGGTATTTCTTATTATCAGTATCTTTTATAAAGTAAACAAAAATATTTGAAATGAGCAATATTTCTCTTTCTTTTCAACATTAAATTAAATGAATGCGTTTGCTACAATGAACATTAATCGTATTATTTGAGGATGAAAAGGGAGTGTGAATAACATGACATATGAATTTCCACCTAATTTTATTTGGGGTTCAGCAACAGCTGGACATCAGGTTGAAGGGAATAATGTGAATAGTGACTTCTGGGCAGAGGAGCATGCGGAAGGTTCACCATATAAAGATAAATCCGGAGATGCAATTGATCACTACCGCCTTTATAAAGAGGATATCGCCTTAATGGCTAGGCTAGGATTAAAGGCGTATCGATTTTCTATTGAGTGGTCAAGAATTGAGCCTGAAAAAGGTGAATACTCAAGTTCTGCTATCGAACATTATCGGGATGTATTAGAGACTTGTCGCGAATATGGAATTACACCAATCGTTGCGATGCATCATTTTTCTTCACCAAGATGGCTCATGAGGCTTGGGGGATGGGCAAATTCTGAGATAGCTAATCTTTTCGCTCAATATTGTGAGAGAGTATTTAGAGATTTAGGTCATTTAATTCCATATACGCTAACAATGAATGAAGTGAATTTACCTGTTATGTTAAGAGAGGTGTTTTCGAATATTGGATTTATTCCACCTGTAGGAATTGAAAGGGACGCATGGGTAGCCCCTAAATGGAGAGAATCAGCAGCAAGACTATGTGGTACAACAGCAGATAAATATTTTACCTTTCATATGATTTCAGACGATGCTTCTATTAAGCTATTAAAAGAGGCGCATATGAAGGCACGTGATGTTATTAAACGGACATCACCTAATACAAAAGTAGGTCTTTCGATGGCCCTGTCAGATATACAAGCGGTTCCAGGTGGGGAATCACTTGCAGAAAAGAAATGGCAAAGTTATTTCGGGCAATTCCAGGATGTGATTACTGGTGATGATTTCTTCGGACTGCAAAATTATACCCGTGAGACTTACGGTCCAGAAGGGCAGATAGCTCCACCTGAAGATGCAGAGCTTACACAAATGGGTTATGTATATTGTCCAGAGGCGCTTGGAAATGTAATTCGCAAGGTAAGCCAATCGATCAAGATGCCAATTATGATTACCGAGCACGGGATAGCAACAGCAAATGATAAAAGACGAGTAGAATTTATTAGAAGAGGTCTTGAAGGTGTTCATTCTTGCTTAAACGATGGCATTGATATTATCGGATATCTTCATTGGTCAACATTTGATAATTTTGAATGGAATTCCGGTTATGCTATGCAATTTGGTTTAATTGAGGTAGATAGAGTTACACAGGAAAGAAAATCAAAGGAAAGCGCTCATTATCTTGGACGCATCGCTCAGAAGAATTCAATAATTACGAGATAATATTTATAAACATGTTTGACTGTTGTACTAGTTACATAAAGTAGTAGTCTCATGTGTTATTGAAGAAAGAATCTAAACGAGAGGGGAAGCATATGACTCAATTAATAGTAGACTCGTTAACATGTGAGTATCGAAAAAATCCATTGGGTATTGATGTGAAGAAACCGCGGATAAGCTGGAAGGTGAAATCTAATTTACGCGGAACGATGCAAAAGGCTTATCAAATACAAGTAGCTAGTAATGAAAGTTTTACAGATATATTGTGGGATACAAAAATTGTCGCGTCTGATGATTCGATTCACATTGAATATGAAGGTCCTGATGTAAAACCAAGAACAAGGTATTATTACCGAGTGAAAATATGGGATAACTATGACAGGGAATCCCCATGGAGTAAGGTAGCTTGGTGGGAGTCAGGGCTTATTTACACATCTGAATGGAAGGCAAACTGGATCACACCTTCACCTGAAGAAATTGACCCTCATTCAGAACCAGCATTTTTGCTTAGAAAGAAATTTGCTTTGAGGAAAGGGATTGTTTCAGCCCGCCTGTATGGAACTGGAGTAGGTTTGTACGAATTATTCCTCAATGGTGCTCGTGTTGGTGATGATTTATTTAACCCGGGCTGGACGAGTTATCATAAGCGATTGCAATATCAAACTTATGATGTTACAGAACAATTGGTAGAAGGGCAAAATGCATTAGGGATTGTGCTGGCAGATGGTTGGTATAAAGGAACGCTTAGCTTCGAAAATAAGCGTCATGTGTATGGAGATAAAAGAGCAGCTATCTTTCAGCTTTATGTTAAATATCAAGATGGTACAGAAGAGCTAATTACAACTGATCCTACTTGGAAAGCTTCTACTGGTCCGATATTATATTCGGAGATATACAATGGTGAAATATATGATGCGCGATTAGAGATAGAAGATTGGTGTCTTCCGAGCCTTGAAGAACAGAATTGGAAACATACAGTGAAGGTGAATTTACCAGTAGAAAATTTGGTTGCACAGGAAAATTGGCCAACCCGTGTGACTGAAGTGATAAAGCCGGTTGATACATTTGTCACTCCAAATGGTGAAACGGTCATTGATATGGGACAAAACATGGTTGGCCGGATAAGATTTAAAGTGAATGCGCCAAAAGGAACAAGAATTTGTTTAAAACATGGAGAAGTGCTTGATAAAGAAGGAAATATTTACTTCGGAAACTTAGGAAAAGCCGAGCAGAAGGTAGAGTATATTACAAAGGGAGTAGCTGAAGAGGAATATGCTCCTCATTTTACTTATCACGGCTTTCGTTATGTAAGAGTTGAAGGATATCCAGGACAAGAAAATGGTTTGCCATTAGACAATTTTGTTGGGGAAGTCATCCACTCAGATATGGAGCCAACAGGGGAGTTTGAATGTTTTCAACCATTGATTAATCAATTACAGAAAAATATTGTCTGGGGGCAACGGGGAAATTTTCTTGATTTGCCAACAGACTGCCCTCAGCGTAATGAAAGATTAGGCTGGACAGGCGATGCTCAAGTTTTTATTGAGACAGCAGTTTTTAATTATCATTGTGGTCCATTTTTTACAAAGTGGCTTCGTGATTTGAAGGCTGATCAGCTAGAAGATGGAAATGTTCCAATTGTTATTCCAGCTGTTGTTGCTGGAGTGGGCTCAGCTGCATGGGGAGATGCTGCAACGATCGTCCCATGGACATTATACCAAACCTATGGGGATAAGCGTTTGCTTTCTGAACAATACGAGAGCATGAAGGCATGGGTAGAATTTATTCGTAGACAAGGCAAAAGTGAATATCTTTGGAATAGCGGATTTCATTTTGGTGATTGGTTAGCCCTTGATGCAAAGGAAAACAGCTTTGTTGGAGCTACACCAAAAGATTTTATTGCGACCGTTTTTTATGCTTACTCAACAAGAATTGTAAGGGATACTGCAAAGATTCTTGGGAATTTTGCTGATGTGCAAGAATATAGTCTCTTATTGGATAAGATTATTGAGCATTTTAATCAAGAATTTGTTACACCTTCAGGAAGATTGGTGTCGCCAACGCAAACTGCACATGTCATTGCACTTATGTTTGATGTTGTGAAGGGAGAAGCAAAGGATAGAACAGCTTTTGAATTAAATGAGCTAATCATTCAAAATGATTATCACCTTACAACAGGCTTTGTCGGAACTCCTTATTTATGCTTGGCTTTATCAAAGGGTGGCTATCATGAAACAGCGGTAAAATTACTAATGCAGGAAAGCTATCCGTCATGGCTTTACGCGATTAAAAAAGGTGCTACTACAATATGGGAGCATTGGGACAGTATCAAAGAGGATGGTTCATTTTGGAGTGACCAGATGAACTCATTTAATCATTATGCATACGGGTCCATCGGGAATTGGTTGTACAAAAACGTGGCAGGGATTGATATGGATAATGCTGCTCCTGCATATAAACGAATCCGAATTGAACCGAAATTTGCTGGAATTGAATTGACCTTTGCAAAAGCAAGCTATGATATGATGTATGGAAAAATCTTATCCTCATGGACACTTACTGATGCAGAGGTAAAAATAGATCTTGAAATTCCGCCTAATACGACAGCAGAGGTCATTCTCCCTTATGCAACAATATCAGATGTTTTTGAAAGTGAGAACTTACTAATAAATGCTACAGACATCAGTTCTTATTTTGAGAAAGAAGATGGTGTTCATTTAACAATTGGGTCTGGAGTATATTGTTTTAAATACCGTAACAAGCATGGGTTGAAGCAAACTTTTTCAGAAGAAACAAGAGTTATTGATCTTCTCAATCAAAAGGAAACGCATGAGGTAATTGAGAGGTATGCACCAGGAATATCAAAACCACCAGCAATTTTTGCATTAAAAACCGAGAAATTAAGAGATTTACCAAAACATCCTGAGTCTAACCTTACAAATGGAATGGTAAAAGAGCTCATTGAGGATTTAAATAAAATAAACTGGTAATTTCGTTATCAAAATATAGCGAGAGGGTGACTCAAATGGGTCTGCCTCCTCTAATAAACACATTATATATTGAACTAACCTCATTACTAGTCTATATATTGTGTTTTAGGGGTCTGAACCTTTGGTTTGAGACACCCTCTTCTCTTTGCTACTTTTTATTTCCAGTTTCGTTTTAGCTTAAATAATTCTTGAATATAGCCATAGACAGAAACAGGTGACATAATCATTTGATAAAAAAGGATAAATAGGATGAAACCAACGAAATTTTTACGAATCCTAAGCTGTAAACGATTAAATACATAATTTCTCTGATAGAAATAGAGAATACTATAGCTAATGAGTGTCAAAGGGAGAACAAGCAATGTCATGGGACCAACGATTATGAAGTTTCCAAAAAAAGCCAATATTAAACCAGGAATCCAACATAATGTGTAGGTTATATCTAGATACGGCATAATGAAATTGATACCTGTTAAATATTTGACATATAGTTGCGGTTGCTGCCAAGGTTTAATTTCCTTCAAGCCTTCAACCATACCTCTTGCCCAGCGTGCTCGCTGTCGGACAAAATGTTTAAATGAGTTTGGTACCTCTGTAAAAGAAACAGCTAATGGTTCGAAATAAACCTTCCAATGCTTTTGAAGCAGGCGCCAGGTTAAGACAATATCCTCTCCTATTGCATCTGGCCATCCCCCGATTTCCTTTAAACATTTTGTTTTATATAAACTATATGCCCCTTGAGCTACTAAAGTACCTTGGTACAAGCCTTGAAGTCTTTTAATAGAAGCGATTCCTAAAAAATAATCCCATTCTTGAATTTTAGTCAATAAGTTATCTCGACTATTCTTCGTTAATACAGAACCAGCAACAGCACAAACTTCTTCAGAACTAGAGTTCATTCGAGCTACAAGAAAGCGTATTGAAGATGGGTGCAATAATGTATCAGCATCGATTGTAATAACATAAGATGTTTCTACAAAATTTAAACCATAATTTAAAGCATGAAATTTACCTGGCTTATCTTCTTGTAATAATTCAATTTCTAATTTTAAATCCTCCTTAGCTTTTAAAACTTCGTTAACTGTTTGATCAGATGAACGATTATTAATTACGATTGTTTTAATATTTCCTGTATAATCCTGGTTGTCTATATATCGAAGTGTTTGAAATATTTTATCCTCTTCATTATGAGCAGCAATTAGTATTGTAATTGAATCAGTAGGTTTTTCGTCTTTAAAGTGAGGTTGACGATCTAGGATTAAACTCATTATTAAAAAGGCATTCATATATCCGGGGAGATACGATATTCCTGCGATGATAAGGATTGCGACCTGAAAAGAAACGACTTCTGTTAGATCTTTCAACCATGGTAATGCAAGATAAATTGAGAGGCATATCCATATTAGAGAGAAAAGATGACTTAGCCAAAACTTCATTTTTATTGGTATGTAGTAATTACTTCTTTTCGTTTTTTTCTGCGAATTCACTTGTTTAAAACTAGATTTCATAGTATGTTTACCTTTCAAAGTGAGACATTGTAACATACAAAGGACATCATTTATTTAGACTCTTTTCTAAAATATTGTTATTTTTATGCGAGATTTTGTAAAGGTTGATTTGAGCATAATTCCGTGACTCCTGCTTAGCTGCGTGCCTGAGAAGGTGCTAACACCGAGGAGCTTTACAGGTCACCTGTGGTAAGCTCACCGTACCGCACGATGTAATCACTAAAAGGACTATATGACGCGAAGCTTATATATTATTATGAGTTGATAATAAAAGAAATATTACATGGCGTTTGTTTTTAAATGAAAGGAATTGGGGATTGTTGGTTGAACGGATTTCCAATACCTTTATTTTTCTAGCTATTTTATTTTCACGAACAAAATAAGTACAAAAGGACGATAAAAAGTTATAGTCAATCTACGAATTGTTTAGTTAGAATAATAATATATTTTTTAGATAGAAACTATGCTTCAAAACATAAATAGGGGGAAGTCTTTTGAGAGATATCGAGACTATTAAGAAGGAAATAGGTGAGTTTTCAAAGGCTAAGGAAATTCTTTCATATCGTGAAGTTGAAGAGCTTGCAAATATATTATTTGAAGATGAAGTCATTATGAACATTACAATTGGTGGTGTTGATGGAAATAAAGGGTTAGTAGTTGAAACCATTGAACGATTGTTATTTGTTTATTACAATGAGATATTTCAAGTAAAGGTTTTAGCCTTTTCTTTAGATGATTTAGAATATATTCATTTGAAACAGCAAAATCTTCATGTTGCAATGGAGCTTTTTTTCTCTGAAACGAAAATTGAACTAACTGATTTACCACCTGATGATGCTAATGACATAAAGGAAGAACTTACGAGTCAGATTGATTACAATCTATCTAACAAAAAGGGAAAATTTCAAAAAAAGCAGTATGGATTTCTTAAATTTATTGTTTTGGCTGGAATAGCTGTACTCGCAGGATATTTAGCAGGGCCACATTTTAATGTAGTGACCGTGTACGATCAGGGGTTATCTGAGGCTCTAACACAACAAGAGGGAGAGAAGCAGTATCAATTAACCTTTTCCGATTTTGAATTCGATGTAGGTGAATACGGATCAACTGTAAGAGGAACGATAACAAATCAATCTGATAAAGTTTACCGCTATATAAATATTGATATTCAATATTACAATCGAAAGGGAGCAATTGTCGAAAGCCAAATTGAAACAGCGCTTGATTTAAAGCCGGGAAAGTCGTGGCATTTTGAATCAATGCCTATTAGTGAATATGCTAAGGATTTTGAAATTGCTGGAGTATATGCTGAGGAAGCTAAAACTGAAGTGGATGGATAAACAAAAAAAGGGTGACTCAAGGGTCTGACCTCCTGGTTTTGAGACACCCTCCTTACGTTATAAATATCATTCAAATGGATACTTTAATCCCCATTGCCCACGGACAGTATCAAGTATTTTCATAATTCCTATAGATTCCTCTAAAGGAATCGTTGTGCTTTCAGTTAGACCATCAAGCAAGCATCGACCTACTTCTTCAGCCTCAAACGTATAACCGTGTGATTTTCGGTCATCTGTATAGTGAATGGCTTCCTCATTGTTTACATGTAGAGTCGCTGTTTTTGCATTTAAAAAGGAAGGAATATGAATATATCCATCTGTACCAAAAATATAAGCTTCATTTGTTAAGCCAAGGCGAACCGCTCCATTTAAGCTTGCAGTTTTCCCTGATGGATAAGAAAGAATAATAGAGAATTGTTCATCAACACCAGTTTCACCAATATAAGCTGTACTCAAGATTTTCTCCGGCTTCGAGCCAAAAACCATTGAAGCAAAGGAAACAGGATATATTCCTGCATCTAGTAATGCACCGCCACCGAGGTCAGGATTTAATAATCGATGCTTTGGGTCCCAATCCATTCTAAAACCAAAATCAGCCTTTACAAGTCCTACTTCACCGATTTTACCGGCTTGTAGCCATTCATTAACTTTACGAATAGGTGGGAGAAAGCGAGTCCACATTCCTTCCATAAGAAATAGCTTATTTGCCCTTGCGTAGTGTACTAATTCTTCAAGCTCAGCTGCATTCATTGTGAATGGCTTTTCACAAAGAACAGCCTTTCCTGCGTGTAAGCATGTGAGAACATTTTCCTTATGAAATGGATGTGGTGTCGCGACATAAATTGCATCAACCTCTGGATCTTGTGCAAGCTCCTCATAGCTACCATAGAAATGAGAAATCTTATGTGTTTTAGCAAAAGTAGAAGCGCTTTCTTTTGTGCGTGAGCCAACCGCATAAGCTATGCCATTGCTAGCATGAGCTAAATCCTCAGTAAATTGTTTTGCTATCCAGCCAGTTCCTAGAATTCCCCATTTTATTTGATTCTTTTCCATTTTCTCCACTCCTTCTATTTTGTTGAATCTAACTACACACTACCATAGATTGAATACTACGTGTAAAAGAAATACATTTCAAGTTATATTTACTAAGTAAAAAGGTGGATATGGACTCCTAAATTTAAATCATTGTGAAATGCTTTAGTTCAACTAATTTGTTTTCATAGTTTTATTGATAGTATAAAACATAGTGCTGTTATCCATAATGGTTAACGATTGATACAAGAGAGGCTGTGTCAGATATGAACTATTATGCATCAGTGACGATAGAGTTAATATCAGGATTAGTCATATTATTTATTATCACGAAAATATTAGGAAAAACACAATTCTCGCAAATTACACCATTTGATTTTATTTCAGCTCTCGTTTTAGGGGAGTTAGTTGGCAACGCTATTTATGACCATAATACGAAGCTCCGTGAAATTGTTTTTGCTGCAATTATATGGGGATTACTCATATACCTAATTGAATTTATTACACAAAAATTCACGAAAGCAAGAAGGCTCTTAGAAGGGGAAACGAGTATTGTCATTAATAAAGGAAAAATAAATTATCATGTCCTTAAGAAAAGCAGGATGGACATAAATCAATTGCAAAGCCTATTAAGACAACAAGGCTATTTTTCAATTAAGGAAGTGGAATATGCAATTTTGGAAACAAATGGGCTTGTAAGTGTCCTGCCAAAAGCGGAATTTGACACTCCTAAAGTAGGTGATTTCGAGCTCCCATTAAAGCCAGTCCATATAACAGTTACGTTAATCCTTGATGGAGAAATAGTGTACAATAATTTGAAGAAATATGGTCTTGAAGAAAAGTGGCTCATAGATGAACTAGCTAAGCAAGGAATTTCCGATTATAAAAACGTTCTATATGCGGAATGGAAAGAAAATGAGGATGTATACGCGATTGAATATGAACATAAAACGAGTTGAATATCATGATCCTTACACTTTAAAAGGTAAGGATTTTTTTGTTTTCAACAAATACATAAGATGAGGATTTTAACTTCCTCTTTATTTATAGTCAAGTTGGAAAGGTATAATTTGGTTTGCCCTTGAAGAGAATAAAACGGTAAATACTGATTATTTCTATCATAGTTGGTGATTGTTCATGAGAAAGAGGTACGAAAAATTATTAGCACAGGAAAACGAAAAAGGTCAAGAGGCAAAGAAAAATAGCCAAGAAGCAAATAAAAAAAGCGAGAATGATACTGGAACGGAAAAGAAAAATGAAAACTCGCTTTCAAATCAATTAAGAGATATAAGTACCTCGAATGATTTTAAACAACTCACTTTAGATTTCGATTCATGCTCGTTTTGTATAGGATACTATACAACATTAGTTGATAAGGAAATTATTCATCGTGATATTTTTCCGTATTTAAAGGCAAGTGATTCAATTTCTGCTTTGCCGTTAGTGCTACCAATCGAAAAGGTAATCGTGACAACAGATTTATCAAAAATAAAGGAGAACCTTTTAAAAGGATTTATCTTAATTTACGAAAAAAACAAGGAAACTGAAGTATGTCTTGTAAAAGCAAGTGTAGAAAATACAAGACAGGTTTCTCTTCCCGAGGTTGAGTTTAGTGTAGTTGGACCTAAAGAGGCATTTGTTGAATCATTGGATACGAATATTAATCTTGTTCGAAAGAGATTGCCGATTCCTGAATTGGTGGCAAAGGACATTATCGTTGGGAAATTATCGAAAACGAAGGTTTCTGTCCTTTTCATTGATGGAATTGCTAATCAAGAGAATGTAAATACCGTGATCCAACGTTTATCAACGTTAGATTTTGACCAAATCAATGATAGCTCAATTATTACACAATTAATTCAAGATAATCAAAATTCCCCATTTCCCCAACTTATTGATACGGAAAGACCAGATCGTATTGCCGCTGCATTAGGGGAGGGGAAGGTTGCGATTTTAGTTGATGGTGCACCACATGGATTAATTGGACCTACTACTCTTTTTGAATTTTTTTCAGCCTTTGAGGATTACTTTTTAAATTGGACGGTTGCTTCATTTTTCCGTTTGGTCCGCTTTTTTGCTGTATTATTTTCAATTTTAATTACACCTATTTATGTCGCTGTTATTACGTATCATTATGAATTAATTCCAAAGGATTTAGTTAATACACTTGTCATCTCACGTAGTGGTATTCCTTTACCACCAATTTTAGAGGCGCTAATTTTAGAATTAGCAATTGAATTGCTCAGAGAGGCTGGAGCAAGACTACCAACAAAGGTAGGTCAAACGATCGGTATCGTGGGTGGTATCGTAATAGGAACTGCTTCCGTTGAGGCAGGCTTAACTAGTAATGTTTTATTAATTATCGTTGCGCTTGCAGCTTTAGCTTCTTTTACAACTCCGGTATATCAGATGGGTAATACGATTCGCTTAATTCGTTTTCCGTTTTTATTTATGGCTCATATTATTGGTCTTTTAGGGGTTGCGATTAGCTTTTGTTGCTTACTCATTCATTTATTAAAATTGACTTCATTAGGAAGACCGTTCCTAGAACCATTTTATCCGCCAAGAATGAAAGATTTAAAGGATTCACTTATTCGTTTACCATTTTCCTTCCAGTCAAAGCGACCGATCCAAGAACAAACTGAAAAAACGGATCGCTTTAATGCAAAAAAAGCAAAAAAGAAGAAGGATCCAGCAAAAAAGAAGCATGGATTTTAGGAGGGTTACGAATGGAAAAAAAGAAGTTTCAAATTTCTCATTTTCTTGTTTTTTCAGTTATTCATTCGATTCAATTGGGTGTTGGAGTTTTTGGCTTTCAGCGGATTATTATGGAGTCGGCAGGTAATGATGCACTGATCGCAGTCATCACTGCAGCTTTATTGATGAATCTGATCATTTGGTTTATGTATGTGCTCTTAAACAGGCATAAGAAAGACCTAGTAGACATCCATAAAGAATTGTTTGGAAAATGGATTGGCGGTTTTTTTAGCCTAATTTGGGTTGCTTATTGGATATTAATCGCGATTACAGTCCTTCGTACGTATTTAGAGGTAGTACAAGTGTGGGTTTATCCAACGATTAATATTTTGATATTTAGTCTTTTCATGCTTGGACTTACTTATTATTGTGTGACAGGAGGATTTCGAATTGTTGCGGGGATAAGCTTTTTAGGGATAGTTATTCCGTTTTATATTTTCTTTACCTTTCTTTTTCCATTAGAATATACGAATTTTCGAAATTTCCTTCCATTCTTTAACCATTCTATTAGTGATTTAGCCATTGCTACAAAGGATATGATTTTAACGTATATTGGACCTTCAACATTGCTAATGTTTTATCCGTATATAAAAAACCCGGAAAAATCGCAAAAATGGGCACATTTAGGAAATTTTATTTCATTAACTTTATATTTATACATTTTAATCATTTCAATCGGTTTTTTTAGTGAAAAGCAAGTAAGTCAGCATATTTGGGCGACATTGTCGATGTGGAAAATAGTTGAACTTCCATTTGTTGAGAGGATTGAATATATCGGGATTACTTCATGGATTTTAATTATTCTTCCTAACCTTTGTATGTCTGTTTGGGCATCAAAGAAAGGGATTGAAAAAATTTTTAATCTAAAATCTAAAACGGCAATTATTCTTATTTTGCTTATCGTTCTTCTTTCAACAGTTCTTATTCGAGGCAGGGAAGCTGTCCAATTCATCAATACATATATAGGGGACTTTGCTTTATATATTGTTTTTCTTTATTTACCTTTCCTTGCGATTTTGTCTTTCATTATAACAAAGGTTAGGGGGACAAAGGGTGCAAAAAGTTAAAAAAGCTGTTCTGCCGCTTCTTGTAGTATTTATGCTATCAGGATGTATGAATATTGAGAAAAGGGTATTAGACGATATTCAATTGGCTACTGCTTTAGGCTATGAATATATTGATAAAGATACGTTTGAAACTACTGTTGTCTTCCCTAATTTTCAGCCAGACAAGTCTGTGAAAAATGAAACAATTACAGCGAAATCGGTTCTTACTCGGGAAATTCGTGATTTGCAAAGCTTGCAATCAGATAAGCCATTTGTTAGTGGGAAAATTGAGGTAACCTTGTTTGAACGGAAAACTGCAGAACGTGGTTTAGCAAATTTGTTGGATGCACTTGAACGGGACCCTTCAGTTGGTGCTAAAGTTTATTTAGGTATTCTTGAAGGAAGTCCGAGGGATTTTTTAAGCAAACAATATGGAAATGCGGACAATGGTATTTATTTATCTAATTTAATTGAACAAAACATTGAATCAGGATTAATTCATAAGACAAATCTTCATCAATTTATGTACAAGCTCTATGCAGAGGGGATTGATCCTGTCCTGCCAATTCTTGAACAAAAGGAAGGGAATGCAAATTTAAAGGCGTTAGGACTATTTAAAAATGACAAATTGGTTGATGAAATAAAACCAGATCAATTTTTTATTTTTAAAATTTTGTTAGAGCGGAGAAGTCAGCGTGATTCATATGCGATCCAATTTAAAAATAAAGGTAAAGCCTCAATATATAATATTAAAGCAACAAGGAAGTTTGAGATCCCGAAGCCTATGACGAGCTCCGATATTAATATGAATATAAAAATTAGATCCATCCTTTTAGAATATCAGAATGGTTCATTATCAAAAGCAAAAATGACGATACTGGAAAAGGAAATGGAGAAAGAATTTAAAAAAGCAGCAGAAGATATGATAAAGGAATTCCAAGAAAAGGAGATCGATCCTTTAGGAATAGGGGAGCAAGTTCGAACTCGTTCCCGAAACTGGGATATGAAAAAGTGGAAAGACATCTATCCTACAATAAAACTAAATGTAAATGTTGATGTTGAATTATTAGAATCTGGTGTCATCCAATAAAGAATGTAACATGGTGAATTTAAACATACTATGACTTGACTATAGAAATACTTTCCTTTTACAAAGTTGGTGATAAACATAAGGAGGTAGCATAATGGCTTTTCACACACCACAAAAAATTGCACAGATGACAATTGATGCTGGACTTAGGAAATCAAATCTTCCACTTAGATCCATGTTGATTTTAGGATTTTTAGGTGGAGCATTTATATCGCTAGGATATTTGTTAGATATAAGAGTTACAGCAAGCTTACCTGAAGAATGGGGTTCATTTAATGGGTTTTTAGGTGCGAGCGTTTTCCCTTTAGGCCTTATTCTTATCATTTTAGCTGGCGGGGAACTGTTGACAGGAAATATGATGTCCGTTTCAATGGCGTTTCTAGCAAAAAAGATTCCTTTGCAAAAGCTTCTAATAAATTGGTTTTGGATTACGATTGCGAATTTTATTGGTGCTGTATTTGTCGCTTATATTTTTGGACATATCGTTGGCTTAACTGAATCAGGTCCGAATTTGAATCAAACCGTTGAATTTGCAAGGGCAAAAATTGATCATACCTTTCTTCAAGCCTTTTTCTCGGCAATTGGCTGTAATTGGTTAGTCGGGTTAGCTGTATGGCTTTCATATGGTTCAGAGGAAATGAGCGGTAAGATACTTGCGATTTGGTTTCCGATAATGGGGTTTGTAGCGATAGGATTTCAGCATATCGTTGCAAATATGTTCGTCATTCCGGCAGCAATCTTTATAGGACAAGCAACCTGGAGTGAGTTCCTGGGGAATTTTGTCCCTGTATTTCTTGGCAATGCAGTAGGAGGAAGCATTTTTGTTTCCTGCTTTTATTGGCTAGCTTATTCTGGGGAATTGCCACCATCAGCGAATAATAATGAGAGACAAGTACGAAGTAACCAAGATTAATGGTGGAATAAAATTATTTAAAATCTCATCGAGTATAGAGCCTTCTTTATATTGAAATAAGGAACATACGTTCGTATAATATAAGGAGAGGTGAGCTTCATGGATAACTATGAGATTATGTTAACGATGAAAAAGTCAACGATATCTGGGAAGGGATATACAGAAGTGCAAGTGATGGATTTCAGTAGAGGACGGATTTGGTACATTAATTTCCATCAGCTTGAGAATGAACCACTACCAGAATCATTGCGTGAATTTGTCAGGAAGAATAGCAAAAAGATACTTGAAGGAAGCTGGCATTATAACCATTTAAGTAGGAAAAAGCGATAAATGTAGCACAACAAAAGGGTCAAGCCATTTAACAATATACTTGCTTGTATTTGATATTGCAGTCGGCAGACCCCTGTTTTATTTTCATAAATTATTTCTTAGTATTTAGATATTGACGGATTTTATCAACTGCTTCATCAATATTGTTCGCCTTAATGGTTACGATGTGATCAGCACGATATTGTTTAGTTGAATGTTCATATAATGGGTCATAATAATATTCCAGTAAATATCGAACTGCAGAATCATAGTTTTTTAATTCTAAATCTGTTTGTATTTGTTTCGCAATCGGTGTATGAATACGTCGTTTAATTCGAAGGAAAGCACTTATACATTCTTCCTGATGATCCCATGGTTGATAGTCCTCTAAAATATGTTTTACTCTTTCCTCAATTGGCATTTCAATTAATAATTGAGTTCCACTTTCTTTTTTGTCGATAATAAAGTCTGGAATCATCACTTTTCCAATTCGCTTGCTTTCACCTTCAAATAATATATAAGGTGAGCATTTAAGTCTCTCAAGCTCCTCGAGAAGCAAAGCATCAAATGTTTTTTGGTTATGTGGGGTTAAACCGATTTGTCCAAATATTGATCCTCTATGCTTTGCAAGACCCTCTAAATCAATCGTAGGATAGCCTTCGGTAGCTAAACGATGGAGGATTGTTGTTTTTCCTGAGCCTGTATTGCCGTTTAATACAAATGCATCAGAAGTTATTTGAAATGAGTGAAGCTTTTCTACAACTGAATTTCGGTAATTTCGGTAGCCACCCTCTAAGCGGAATACCTCGATTCCCATTAATGAAAGAACTGTTGCAGAAGTTCGGCTTCGCATTCCTCCACGCCAACAAAAGACTGCTTTTTTGCCTTTAATTTTGGAAAATTCCTTAACGAAAGCAGGTAATTTAGCTGAGATGATTTCCAAGCCTCTTTCCTTAGCAGCCTGTGGATTGACCTGCTTGTAAATCGTTCCAATTTCAGCTCGTTCCTCGTCATTAAAGAAGGGAATATTCATACTACCTGGAATCGTAGAATCAAGAAATTCTGATGGTGATCTCACATCGATAACAGTAAGGTCCCCTTTATTTTTTAATGCGATAAGTTCCGTAACAGATATGTCCTTAAACACTTTATGTTCCACCTTTCTGTTTTAACAATATAAAAAATCGGCATGACGGCCGATTTTTATTAAAGAACTAATTTTTGGGAACTCACATTAAATAACAGTAATATGTCCTGAATTCTCCTCAGTTACTTCACCGATAAGTGCTGCTTCAACACCAGCCTTTTTCAATTTTGATACTAATTCCTCTGCTTCTTCACCAGCTATAGATATTAATAGACCACCAGATGTTACAGCATCACATAAAATCCATTGATCGATTTGGTCCATTGTTTCTGGGAAGGTTACATCACCTTGTAAATGGGCAAAATTATTTTTTGTACCACCTGGCACAGCACCGGCCTCAGCTAATTCTCTCACTCTTGGAAGTAATGGAACTTGATCCTTAAAAATTGTTAAACCTGTTTTACTACCTTTTGCCATTTCAGATGCATGTCCAAGTAATCCAAAGCCTGTGACATCAGTACATGCATGCACATGATATGGTTCCATCGTTTCTGAAGCTGTCTTATTTAACGTAGCCATCACCTTTGTAACAAGAGCTATTTCTTCCTCTGTTAGTAAATTCCGTTTAATCGAAGTTGTTGAAATCCCGACTCCAATTGGTTTTGTTAGAATTAATTTATCTCCTGGCTTCGCACCAGCATTAGTCCGAACCTTATCAGGATGAACGATCCCTGTGACAGCTAAGCCTAATTTAGGCTCCTTGTCATCAATCGAATGACCGCCAACAAGTGTAGCACCTGCTTCCTTTATTTTATCTCCGGCACCACGTAAAATTTCCGTTAAAATCGATTTTTCTAAAGTTGAAATTGGGAAAGCAACAATATTCAACGCTGTTAATGGTTTTCCACCCATTGCATAAATATCACTAATTGCATTTGCAGCAGCAACCTGACCGAATGAATACGGATCATCAACGATTGGTGTAAAGAAATCGACGGTTTGAACAATCGCTAATTCATCGTTTAAACGGTATACACCCGCATCATCACTCGTGTCTAACCCCACTAATAAATTGGGATTTGGAACTGCAGGAGGCAGGTCTCTTAACACTTGAGCTAAATCTGCAGGGCCTATTTTACAGCCACAGCCACCTTTAGATGATAATGAAGTAAGCTTAATTTGTTCTGTATCAGACATGAAGAAAACAACCTTTCTAAACAAGTTATATTGTAAAAATAAATATATGAGAATTGAAAAATAACGAAGTGCTTTTTCGACAAAATAATATAATTGCACTAATAGTGTCTTATCTTATTATAAAACACTATTGTAGCAAAGTGAAATAAATGAAATGTTGTCGTATCCGTGTTCCCTTAAGTATTTCATAATGAAAAGCATTTTAAGATAATGTTGCGCATAACTGTGATATAATATTTTGTCGTCTATAAATTTATTAGGAGGAGACCATGAATCAGCTTGATACAACATTACTAAAACAAACAAATCATAAGAAAACGATTTGGTTTGTCATTTCATTTATTGTTATCGCGACTGCTGGTTTACTTTATGTAAAATGGTGGCCCTACTTTAACAAATCAATTTTAGCAGCCAATACGCATTCTATTGGAGCTTCAATACTAGGAGATGGTTCAAATCAATCTCCTTTGTGGCAACAAGCATTAGAGTATGCACTTGCTTATTTCAATTCTGTATGGAAAGCGGCTATTTTAGGAATTCTCCTCGGGTCATTGCTTCAGGTGCTGTTACCAACGGGATGGCTACTTAAAGTTTTAGGGAAAACTTCATTCGGGAGTACGGCGATCGGCGGATTAGCTGCTGTACCTGGAATGATGTGCTCTTGCTGTGCAGCACCGATAGCTGTTGGACTTCGGAAAAAAAATGTTTCTGTAGGGGCTGCATTAGCGTTTTGGATTGGAAACCCGATGATCAATCCGGCCACACTTATATTTATGACATTTGTTTTATCATGGAAATTTACCGTAATAAGACTTGTTTTCGGTCTAATTTTAACTTTTGGCGTTAGTTATTTAGCGAATCGGTTTGTAAAAGATATACAGCCAATTGATATTGACCAAATGATCCCCGAGGAAGAAGAGAAAGGCAGCTTTTTAACTAGATGGCTGAAAAGCATGGGAATGATGGTTGTATATATTGTACCAGCCTATGTACTATCTGTTTTACTTCTAGGTGCTGGACGTGTATGGTTATTCCCACAATTAAGTGAAGCTCAAACGAATAGCATCCTTGCAATCTTAATTTTTGCCATTGCTGGCATGCTGTTTGTTATCCCAACAGCAGCTGAAATTCCGATAGTTCAAACATTTATGTCCTTAGGAATAATTGGTGGTGGTCCTGCAGCGGCGTTATTAGTAACACTGCCAGCAATTAGCTTACCTTCTCTCATAATGGTTGCAAAATCATTTCCGAAAAAGGTGCTTTTATTTGTTATCGCATCAGTCATTGTTCTTGGAATAATAAGCGGTTTGGTAGGGAAACTTATTTTATAGCTTAGAGAGTAATAGGGTGTCTTTAATAGAGACACCCTATAACTTTTTCTTGAATTACATCATCTATTGCTCGGTTTAAATGTGGAAAATAAACGAGGTTCTTCAAAAAGTTTTTATTATAAAAATCATTAAACCAACTTGACATATAGGAATTATGGGCTTAATATACAGTTATTAAAACTTTCATAAAAGTTTGAAAATATCTGATTGGACTACCAAAGGATATAGAATCGTTGTGAATTATTCACTTCGTTTCTATATCCTTTTTTGTTTAGGTTTACCTAAATTGTCTCGATGCTCCTTTACCATTCCTTTGGGTGTAAGGGATTATAGGTGAATGTTCAAAATGGAATTTCAAGCTTTATGAATTAATAGAATGCCCCAACTTAGCTGTTGGGTTAAGGTTGTTTTCACTAAAGCTGCTTGCTTTCCGCGGGGCGAGCACTAGTCTTGGCAAAACAGCAATCCTATTAGATCCAAGCAAACATAGAGCAGTATTGTTTAAAAAAACTTACTAGATAAAATCAGGAGGACCCTTACATGAATAAGGTAAAAGCAATGTTTTTTACAATAACGATCATCGTTACATTTGTAATCGCTGGTTGCTCATCAACAAAGGAAAAAGTTTCAGCAAATCAAGAAAATGGAACAAATGAGATACGCATGGCAATTGATACTGCAGCAGGGGGATCCTTACAATTTCGTGCAGCAGAAGAACAAGGATTTTTTAATGCCCATGAGATAAAGCCACAGCTAACAAACTTTGCAATGGGAATAGATACTGTAAACGCAGTATTAACAAAACAAGCGGACACCGGGATTGCAGCAGATTATGTAACGATTAATTCCTTAGCAAAGGGAGACATGGTTATCATTTCAACGCTTACAAGGGCTAACGAAAAATCGGCAAGTGAGACACAATTACTTGCTAGAGAGGAAATAAAAACGCCTAACGATTTAAAAGGGAAAAAGCTAGGTGTTTCTAAAGGAACGGTCTACGAGTATGTTTGGGATCAATATTTGAAAGCGAATGAAATTTCTGAAGAGGATGTTACGTATGTGCCTTATAGTACCCCTGATGAAGCAATCGTTGGAATGAAAAAAGGTGATATTGAAGCAGTTTGGATTGGGGGTGCTTTAACTGATAAATTTTATAGCATTAACGGAGTTCATCAATTAGATAATTTACTTGGAGCGGGTGTGAGTATTGATAGTTATCTATTAGCAGACAGGACATTTGTGGAAGAAAATCCGCAGGCCATTGAAAATGCATTAAAAGCATTACAGGAAGGAATTGAGTTTGTACAGGAACAAAAGGAACAGACAGCACAAATAGCATTCGAGCAATTAAAAATTCCTAAGGAGGATGCCCTTAAAGATTTAGAAAGAACAAATTATGTACTAGGCTTCACAGAAGAGGATGCAAAGCATTTAGAAGAAATGAAAAGCTGGCTTGAAGAGAATGGGATTTTAGAGGAGTCATTTGATTTGAAAGATAAACTTATGCTGGATCCATTAAAAAAGGCTGTTCCAAGCTTAGTGACCTATGAATAACAAGGAGTGAAGGATGAATGAGTTCAATTACAGAAAAGGCAATTGCGAATGTGCCAGCAATTTCTATTACTGGATTGTCAAAATCATTTTTAAACAATCATCATTATGTACTTGAGGATGTGAATTTATCAATTGGAAAAGGAGAATTTTTTATTTTACTAGGGCCGAGTGGCTGTGGGAAATCTACGTTACTGTCGATGATTGCTGGTTTTATTCAAAAAACTTCAGGTGAGCTTATTGTTGATAATGAAGAGGTTAGCAAGCCGGGGAGAAACCGGGGAGTGGTGTTCCAACAAGCAGATGCAGCGCTTTTTCCTTGGTTAACCGTAAGAGAAAATGTTGAGTTTGGCTTAAAAATGAAAAAAACGCCAAAGTCAATTCGTCACGAAACATCAGCTTATTTTATTGAGCTAGTTGGCTTGAAAGGACATGAGCAAAAGTTTCCGAAGGAGTTATCAGGAGGAATGAAGCAACGTGTTCAATTAGCAAGGGTGTTAGCGAATGACCCTGACATTTTGTTAATGGATGAACCATTCGGTGCTCTTGATGCTATGACTCGTCGAACAATGCAAACTGAGCTTGTAAGAATATGGAAGGAAACGAACAAAACGATTATTTTTGTCACTCATGATATTCAAGAAGCTCTATTATTAGGTGAACGAATTGGTGTGATGTCAGTAGGACCATCATCAAAAATTGAGACGATTTATTCGATTCCTTTACCATATCCAAGACAGTTTACCAATAAAGAGTTTAATACGTATTATCAAAAGATACAAAACCATTTTGATTGAAGGGGGGATATAAAGTGAGTGTAGTAAATAGTGAAGTCGTAAAAAAAGAGGTAGCTTATCCAAAAAAGAAACCACAATTTCAGACGATTATCAGCAGGTTATTAAGGACTGGGGTAATTCCCTGGGCAATTGTACTAATCATTTGGTCATTAGCAGCTAGTTTGTCGGATCCACAGTTTCTACCTGGGCCGATAGCAGTGTGGCAGGGTGCGTTGGATTTGACCCAGGATGGCTCTCTTTTCTTGTATATGTGGGTAAGCTTCCTAAGGGTTATTTCTGGATGGCTGCTAGGAAATATTGTTGCGATTCCAATAGGTTTATTGATTGGAAGAATACCAGTATTAAGAGCTCTCGTTGACCCGATAATTAATTTTGTTCGTTTTATTCCACCGCTTGCTTTTATTACATTATTCATGCTCTGGTTTGGCATTGGTGAACAATCGAAAATATTTTTAATCATGTATGCAACATTTTTCATTGTTACGATTAACACAATTACGGGTGTGCAGGCAGTGGAAGAGGATAAAATTCGTTCAGCCAGGAGTATGGGGGCATCTGAAACTCAGATCATGTTTCATGTCATCATTCCTGCAACACTTCCTTACATATTTACAGGTGCGAAATTAGCAATGGGCTCTTCCTTTATGGCTATCGTAGGTGCTGAGATGGTTGCGGCGAATGAAGGGATTGGCTATATGATTTGGAATGCGAGATTGTATTTTAAAACCGACTGGATATTTGTAGGACTCGTCATTTTAGGATTAATGGGATTTATTATGGACCGCTTATTTAATCAATTCGGAAAAGTGTTGCTAAAGCGATATAACGTAGTGAAGGAATAGAAGGGAAGAGGACGAAAATGAGTATATATGAAGATGAAAAATTTCAAGGTAAAATCGGAAAAACTATTGACGATTCGATTTCATGGTGGCCATTAGCAGAAGAATCCTCGGAAAAAAAGCCGAATGTTGTTGTTATTCTATTAGATGATCTTGGCTTTTCACAGTTAGGTTGCTATGGATCGAGCATTTCAACACCTGCAATCGATCGATTAGCTTCAGAAGGACTTCGATATAATAATTTTCATACAACCGCGATTTGCTCTCCGACAAGAGCGGCTTTATTAACAGGAAGAAATCCACATTCTGTCGGCGTGTCTTTTGTATCAGAATATGATAGTGGATTTCCACATAGCCGAGGGAAAGTCAGAAAGGATAGTGCATTGTTAAGCGAGGTTCTTGTTGATAGAGGCTACAATACATTTGCAGTTGGAAAATGGCATTTAGCACCTGGGAAGGAGCAAACAAATAGCGGACCGTTTGATAATTGGCCATTAGGTCGTGGATTTGAGAAGTTTTATGGATTTCTTCCAGGTGCTACGAATCAGTGGAATCCTGACCTAGTTGAGGATAATCATCGCATCCGTCAGCCAAAACCAGCAGAAGAAGGCTACCATATAACAGAAGATTTAACAGACAGAGCAATAACATATATAAAAAATCAAACCTCTGAATCTCCTAATAAGCCATTTTTTCTCTATTTAGCGTATGGAGCTCCACATGCTCCACACCATGCTCCTGAGGAATTTATTGCTAAATATAAAGGGAAGTTTGACAAAGGCTGGGATGTGATTCGAGAAGAATGGTTTACAAACCAAAAAAAGCTTGGCCTTGTTCCACAGGATGCGGTTTTACCAGAGCGAAACCCAGATATAAAAGCATGGGACGATTTATCCGCAGAGGAGAAAAGGCTTTATGCACGATTACAAGAAGCCTTTGCCGGATTTTTAGAGCATACAGACTATCATATTGGCCGATTTATTTCGTTTCTGGAAGAAATTAATCGCTTAGAGGATACCCTTGTCATACTTTTATCAGATAATGGAGCATGTGCGATGGGGGGAGAAGAAGGGACAGTGAATTCGTGGCACGGTGGCGGTGAGTCATTGGAAGCAAAATTAGCACGATTAAATGAAATTGGTGGTCCTAAAGCAAATAATCATTACCCAAAGGGCTGGGCTTATGCTGGAAATACTCCGCTTAAATGGTATAAATCCTATGTGCATGAAGGTGGAATTAGAGATCCGTTAATCATTCGATATCCGAAAAAAATTAAAGACCCTGGTACGGTTAGAACACAATACCATCATGTAACAGACATTGTCCCGACGGTGTTAGAGTTATTGGATTTAGATATGCCAAATTATTTGAAAGGCATTAAGCAGCAACCTGTTCATGGCACGAGTATGCTTTATACATTTGAAAAGAATGATAAGACCCGTAAAACAACACAATACTATGAAATGATAGGGAATCGAGGAATTTGGCATAATGGCTGGAAGGCGGTATCTGCGCATACTCCTAATGGGGATTTTGAGCATGATGAATGGGAATTATACCATACTGATACAGATTTTACCGAAACAAATAACCTAGCAGAAATTTATCCTGAAAAACTGGAGGAATTAATCGAGCTTTGGTGGAAGGAGGCTGAAAACTATGGAGTCTTTCCACTCGATGGTCGAACGCTTGATAAAAAGCTAGCGGGATTGAAAAAAGTTAAAACAACAGAGGTTGAACCATCATTTAAAGTGTTCTATCCATCACTGGCACCCTTCCACGGTTCAGTAGCACCTGATTTGCGGAATAAGGATTTTGACATTACTGCTGAAGTAAGAATAACTGATGATACAGAAGGGGTAATTCTAGCTCACGGTGAAAACAGTGGGGGGATAAGCATCTTTATTCAGGGTGGTAAATTACATTTTTACTATAATCATAAAAATATTGATAAATATCTCGTACGTTCTGATAAAAGGCTTTTATCAGGTGAACATCATTTGAAGATACGACATCATAAACGAAAAGACGATCAAGGTATGATTCGTTTATATGCAAATGATGAACTTATTGGTGAGGGGATAATCGGTCATATTCACGATTTAGGCTTTTTTAATGGCTTGTATCACGTTGGATATAATGAATTAAGCTATATCACGCCATATTACAAGGAGCCTTTTTCATTAGGAGATCAGTTGAAAAAATTAAAAATTATTACAGGCTCCTATGAAAAGGATTTACAGGAAGTGATTGAAAAAGAGCTCGCAATTGAGTGATTGATAAACAACTAATAATGGAACAGAGGCACTAGTAAACCTGAGTATTTCTATAGGGAAACATAACATGATAATCGACCGAACAATCGGAGATTCCACTTGCATTTAATCTTCAATGCAAGTAGAATCTCCATTTTTTGTAGAGTAATGACAAGTCTACAAATGTAGGTTTGTTATCAAAAAGAATATATATGTCTGATTGGACGACCAAAGGACACGAAAATCTAAACTTCGTGTTCTTTGTCTTTGTTTAGGAAACGATAAAAATCTTAAAACTGCGGGATAAGCACTCACGTATCCAGCTTCCAGTGCCTAGCCCGTCTTTGGTATAAGCTAAAGGCTGATCAAGACGCCCTGAGCTTTTGTTCATGAAACGAATTAGGAGGGAGCATTATTGAGAAATTACTTATTTAAAATTGTCGCTTTCTTGATTGTTCTAGTATTAGCCGGTTGTGCAACAAGTAATGGGGAAACGATTTCGAGTTCAGCAAGCGAAGGAAGTAAAACAAGCCAAGTTAGGTTTGGGATCGATGCGGGAATTTCAACACTTCCATTTAGAGTATCAGAGGAACAAGGCTATTTTGAAAAATACAGCTTAGAGCCAACGATAGCTAGCTTTGCCTATGGAATAGATACGATTAATGCACTTTTTACGGAGCAAACGGATACAGGGTTTGCAGCAGATTATGCATTATTAAATTCATTAGGAAAAGGCGATTTAGTTATTCTCGGGACGATTACTAGAGGGACTGAACAATCGAATCAAGATATCACACTTTTAGTAAATGGAAATATACAATCTGCTCAGGATTTAAAAGGAAAAAGGTTAGGTGTTGCTAAAGGAACTGTCTATGAATATATCTGGGCCAAATATTTAGAGAAAAATAAGATTGCTGAAAAGGATATCAAATTTATTCCTTACAGCTCGCCTGATGAAGCGATAATAGGAATGAAGAATGGTGATATTGATGCAGTTTGGGGAGGTGGTGCACTAAATGAAAAATTTAAAAGTATTGAGGGGGTGAGGCAAATTGACGACTTAAATGGAGCAGGTGTCTCTATCAATCTTTATCTACTTGCAAATAAATCATATGTTACGAAGAATCCAAAAAATATCGAAAATGTGTTAAAGGCTTTAAGTGAAGGGATTGAGTACATCCAATCAAATAAAAAGGAAGCAGCAAAAATCGCGTATAAACAAATCAAGCTACCAGAAGCTGACGTGCTACGTGATTTAGAACATACGAATTACGTACTTGGTTTTACAAATGAAGATGTCTTGCATCTTGAGGAAATGAAAGAATGGCTAGAAAAAAGAGGCACATTAACTGATAAATATGAAGTGAAAGAGAAGCTCTATATCGAGCCGCTAAGAAATGCTTTACCTGAAGCTGTGACATATGAAGAATAACGAAAAAGATTACATTTTCACCAAACGAAATAAGAAGCAATTTAGTTTGAGGGGTATTTGAAAAATCTAACTCGGCTATGAGTTAAGTAAAACATGGGAGGAAGTTTAAAATGACAACAATTCAAACAGAAGGAATCAAGGTATTACCTGTTGCAGGGAGAATCGGAGCAGAGGTTCAAGGAGTTAAATTAAGTGGTGACATTCATCCATCAGTCTTTGAAACAATAAAAGCTGCTTTAGATGAATACAAGGTTTTATTTTTTAAAGGTCAGAACCATTTAGATGATGCAAGCCAGGAGGAATTTGCAAAGCGACTAGGTGAACCATATGCACATCCAACTGTACCTGTAAAAGAAAATTCAAACTACATCTTTGAGCTTGATTCAGAGCATGGTGCAAAAGCAAACAATTGGCATACAGATGTAACATTTGTACCTGAAGTTCCAAAGTACTCTATATTAAGAGGCGTCACAATCCCTAGTGTAGGTGGTGATACCGTTTGGGCTAATACTAATACAGCTTATGAGGATTTGCCAAAGGGCTTGCAAAAGCTAGCGGATGAGTTATGGGCGATTCATACGAATGAATATGATTACGCACAATTTAAGCAATATGTAAGTGAAGCTGATGAAGTGAAAAAGAAATACCGTGAAATCTTTGAATCTACTAAATATAAAACAAGACATCCAGTTGTTCATGTTCATGCCGAGACTGGGAAAAAGCATCTTTTACTTGGAGGCTTTGCTGGGAAAATTGAAGGGTATTCAACAAGTGAATCTGAACGGTTATTAAGCATCTTTGATAGCTATGTTACTCGTTTGGAAAATACTGTACGTTGGCAGTGGACAGAAGGGGATGTAGTTATTTGGGATAACTTAGCAACACAGCATTACGCAATCGCTGATTATGATGAGCACCGTGTCGTTCGCCGTGTTACTGTAGGAAAAAACGTTCCAGTTAATCAAAGCAATGAAGCTAGTTCATTAATTTCAAAAAAATAGGAAGAAATCATTACAACGAAAAAGCTGTCGTCCTATCGGCAGTTTTTTCGTTCATTTTAGCTGATTAAACCTTTTATCTATAAACAAAGGAGTGGATTTTATTTGAAGGCAAATCTGATTCAATCTTGCTGTTCTCTTTCTAGACATGAACCGAATCAATTGGAGGAAATAAATGTGAAGCAAAATCCAGTTTTTCAAAAAGAAAAGATGGTGTTGCTACCAGGTGGGGAGTTTTTACTCGGCTCGAACGATAGTGAAAGCTCTGTGGAGGATGGAGAGACGATCCGTCGCAAAGTCACAATAAACTCCTTTTATATGGATAAGTATGCAGTCACAAATGAACAGTTCTCTCAATTTATTAAGGAAACAGGCTATGTAACGGAAGCAGAAAGATATGGCTGGTCTTTTGTTTTTTATTCATTCATTCGTGACGTTGATGAATCAGATTTATTAGGTTCTTCGCCACATACACCGTGGTGGCATGCAGTGAATGGAGCAAATTGGAAATATCCTGAGGGGAGGAATTCATCAATTGCAAATCGACTAAGACATCCTGTTGTTCATGTTTCATGGAATGATGCAAAGGCATATGCAAATTGGGCAGGAAAGCGCCTCCCAACTGAATCTGAATGGGAATACGCTGCTGCTAGTGGAGTGATTGATCGTACATACCCGTGGGGAAACGAATTGCATTTAAATGGAATACATCATTGCAATATTTGGCAGGGGGAATTTCCGTCGGTAAATAATGGAGATGACGGCTATTATGGCACAGCACCTGTTGATAGCTTTGAAGCAAATGACTTTGGTCTTTATAATATGTCAGGAAATGTTTGGGAATGGTGTGAGGACATTTATAATACTCAGTTTGCGAGAGAAGCTGTCTTACAGATGGAATCTAATGTGAGAGTTATAAAAGGTGGCTCCTATCTTTGCCACCATTCCTATTGCAATCGGTATCGAATCTCCGCCAGAACCTTTAATACAGCAAATAGCACTACCGGGCATATGGGATTTAGATGTGCTGCAAATCATTTCTAAGGGGGACTGTCCCCCCTTAGCGAAAAATATAAAAAAATGAATGGATTTTTCTACTAAATAGAACATGGATTTACTACATTCTTTTCATTTAAACTTAGAGGAAAAGAATCATTCTATGTCCTGTTCATTACAACAATTATGGAAGCGCTTAAAATGGAAGGTAGTACTTGAGCTGAATGATAGGCTTTTGTGGCGATATCTAAATACATTTATTGATAGATTAATATGATAACTTACAGCAAAGCTTACGAAACACAATATTCATGCATATTTGGCAACAAGTACACTAGCATGAAAATAGTTCGGGGAGGGAAGAAACGTGACAAATGGAGCACTAAAACAAATAGATAAAAGAATACCAGAATATGGCGCTTATAGCAGGCAACCAGCAGAAACATGGGAATTTTCCAATGTGACAGGAAATGGTGAGCTTGGGGCAATGCATTTTGGTCCACCACAAAAAGAAACAGTTATCGTTAATCATGCCGAATTATTTTTACCACTCGGTTCAACCGAGGAAATTCCTAATATGGCACCTTTCTTAGAAGAGGTTCGCAAGCTAAGTAAGACAAAGGGCTATATTGCCTCACATGAATATTTCATTCGTGAAGGTGAAAAATTAGGGCATACAATTGTTAATACAGATCCCTTTCATCCTGGAATATTCCTAACAATTGAACAACCATCGATAGGAGCAGTAACAGATTATCTTCGCACTGTTAATTTTGCAACTGGTGAAGTATCGGCAACATGGAATGAGGGGAGCCAGCATTTTGGACGAAATCTTTTTGCATCACGTACAGATGGAGCAATAGTGATGTCCATCGTCTCTAGTAATACTATTCCTGAGCTATGCCTATCAGTTGAAAAAATCGACCATGAATTAATTGAAGCCACCTATAGCATCGAGGATACAACAATTAAAGGGCACCACACGTATAAACATGGCAACAATGGATATGAAAGCTTTGTCGAGATTGTTTGTCACGATGGTGATATTTCAAGTAATAAGCAGGGAATAACGATTAGAAATACGAAGGAAGTTTTACTTTTTATAAAGATTATTCCATTTGAACATCTTGATAAGACTCTATTAAATTCGAAGCAGCTCTTTCCGATTGAAAAAAGCTATTTACAGCTACTTAACAGGCATAAAGAAATTCATGGTGAAATGTTTCATCGTGTTGCAATCGATTTAAACGGAGGAAATCGGCGTTATTGGAGCTCAGAAGATTTATTTGAAGAAGTTCGGAAAACGAATCAGCTATCTCTTGCGTTAGTAGAAAAAATGTTCCATGCGGGAAGATATATGTTTATTTCAAGCTCAGGGCTGCGGCCACCTAATTTGCAAGGAATTTGGACGGGAACGTGGACACCTTCCTGGTCTTCTGACTATACATTAGATACAAATCTTCAATTAGCAATGGCATCGGTGTTTAGTGGGAATATGCTCGAGGGATTCAAACCATACGTTACATTATTGGAACGGTATTTGGATGATTTTAGATACAATGCAAAAAGAATGTTTGGCTGCCGTGGGATATTATCGGGAGTTCGCGCTTCTACCAGTGGAAAACATCTTCATTGGGGTGATTCAAGCTGGGGGAACCGCGAATGTGACACCTTTTTTGGTGCCTTTTGGACATGTGGTGCAGGCTGGCTAGCACATTTTTTATATGAATATTATTTATATACTGACGACAAGGCATTTTTACAAAATCATGTCGTCCCTTTCTTAAAGGAGGTTGTGCTCTTTTATGAAGACTTCCTTTATTTTGATGAAGCAGGGAAATATGTATTTAATCCGTCATATTCTGCTGAAAATGGAATCGCTGCGAATAGTACACAGGATATTGCTGTTGCCAAAGAGGTACTAACAAATCTTATCTCAGCATGTAAGGAGCTTAACATCGACAATGAGGAAATTCCGAAATGGGAGAAAATGCTTGAGCAATTACCTCCATATTTAATTAATGAGGAGGGGGCATTAAAAGAATGGGCTGTTTGGGATCATGGTGAAAATTATAACCATAGACATTATTCTCATCTTTATCCGATCTTTCAAAGCTATGAGTTTTCAGAAGAGAAGACACCTGAGCTTTGGAAGGCATCAAAGGTTGCTTTAGAGAAGAAGCTCGAGCATTGGCTCTACAATCCCCATACTGATACATCCTCACATGGACGCATGCATGCCGGGTTATCAGCAGCAAGGTTTGGAATGGGGGACACAGTCTGGGATATTTTACGAATGATGGCAGCTGGTGGTGCAATCTATCCGAGCATGATGACTGCTCATTATGATCATTATCATGTGTTTAATGTCGATGCGAATGGGGCGATTCCTGAATTAATTCATCAGTTGCTTTTATTTTCATTCCAAGGAAGGTTGGACGTATTACCAGCATTACCGGATGCGCTAATGCAAGGGAAGATTAACGGAACTTTATGCCGCGGCCAAATTTATGTTAATGAGCTTGCATGGGATTTGCAAGAGAAAAAGAAAATTGAGCTAACGATTACGTCTAAAAAGGACCAGGAGCTTTTAGTAAGAATAAAAAGAAATGAGCGATGGAACCTTATAGCAACGGAGCAAGCTTTTAAAGCTGAGGCTGGCTGGAAAGTCTCGCTTAATAAAAATAAACAAACAACTTTAACATGGATTAAAGAGGTTTAAAGGCAAAAATTCATAGATAAAGGTGGACATCCTATGGAAATGAACGGCTTGATGGGAGGATTTTATAAATTTTCTGTTGTATTTACTCGGCTAGTATTATTAAATATCATTTGGCTCATTTTTAATTTTCCAATCGTTTATCTTGTTCTTAGTTTAGTAGGCAGTGATTTTGGTAATCTACAAACAAGTGGCATATTAATCGGAATTCTAACTCCGTTTGTATTTTTCCCTGCAACCTCTGCAATGTATGGGGTAGCTAGAAAATGGGTTATGGGTGAGGGAGATATTTCAATTGTTCGTTCCTTTATGACATATTACAAGGAAAACTATAAAAGAAGTATTCTTGGAGGAATCGTTTTTGTCTTATTTTGGAGCGGATGGATTGTGAATTATTTGTTGTTTTTCGAGCAGCAATCAACTCTTTTTATCGTCATCTTTATTGTGATAACTTCATTCTTTTTTACATGGAACGCATATTATTTTTCATACATTGTTCATTTTGAATTGAAGTTTATTCCATCTTTAAAAAACTCATTTATCCTTACAGTTGGAAATCCATTTTCAACCGTAGGAGTTGCACTTATTAGTGGTGGAATTATTTATTTAAGCTCAAGGCTTACCTTTATTCTTCCATTGTGCATTGGATCGTTAAGTGCTTATTTTACATTCTTATATTTTCATAAGGTGATTCAAAAAACGATGAAAGTGTTAGAAATGATGGATCAAAAGCTAAACTTAAGTCAACATGAAAAAGCTATAGATTAGTAACAATAAAGAGGAAAGAAAAAAGCACTGTTAACGCAGTGCTTTTTTGAGCCTTTGGAAATGAAAATTTAAGAGCAAAATGCTGCACGTCCTGCTTGAATGATGCTAGCAGTTCTTTCCGATCATAGTCTTTAGTAGCTAGATGGATAAATTCCTTCCTGTTTCAATAGGTCTAGAGCAACTTTAGTTGCGGAGCTTCCGCCTGCTTGTTTATTCCCTTTAATATGAACAGCGAAGAAATACGTATTATCAGAGGTTTCAACGTAGCCTATAAACCAACCATCTATATGTTCACCATTCACAATAGATGTTCCCGTTTTCCCTGATAAAACACGTCCGTTTGCCTTATCTAACGTGATCGAATCTTTTACCGTTTTCAGATTCTTTTCATTAAAATTAAATGTATTATGGTAAAACTTACGCAATAAATCAACCTGCTCAACAGGAGATATTTTCAACGTGCCGTCAAGCCAAAAATTAGTAACTGAACTTGTGAAGTTTTCGTTTCCATAGTCCAATTTATCAAGGAAGCTATAGACTTTCTTTTTTCCAACCTGCTTGTCAAGCGTTTGAAAATACCATGAGGTTGATCGTTCCATAGCAGTAAATAAATCCTGATCTTGATTCCATTCCTCATACTGATAAGGAGTTCCATCCCATTGCAATTTAGTATCATCTCTCGCAATAACTCCAGTTTCTAAAGCTAATAAGGCACTATAAATTTTATATGTTGAATTCGGTGTGAACCTTGTCGTACTTTCCGCTTTATTGTGGATAGTATACGTATCCTTTTTTGAATCGTATAAAACAAACCCTCCGGTAAACTCGCCAAAAAGATTAGTATAATCCTTGTAAATAACATTTGTTTTCGTAAATGCATGATGCTCCTTATTAATAGCAAGAGCCGATAAGGAAGGAATGCTCATTACGATAATCGCTAGTACAAGGATGAAAATGAGAGCACTTTTTAGTTTAAGAATTTGTGACTCTGTTTTGAAATTGACGATATTTACGATGCGCTTTTTTACTTGTTTATATGAACTGCTCATTTCTGATACAGCCAGCAAGGAAGATGATTGCTGCTGGAGGGAAGCAAATTTTAAAATGACCTCTCCATATTTATATTGTGTTTCATTGTCAAGCGATTTTAAGACAGAGTAGTCACAATGAATTTCCATCTCAGTTTTCACTTCTTTTAAAAAATACCATACAAGTGGATTAAACCAATAGACAGCTCTTAATAGACAGATAAGATAGTTTACCAGCATGTCGCGATGCTTACAATGAAACAGCTCATGAAGCAAAATACATTTCAGCTCATCAGAAGAAAGCGATGAGCTATGCTTTGGTAAAACGATATAAGGTCGGACTAATCCAAAGGTTAATGGTGAGTGAACCAATGAGGAATATCCAAGGGTAACGTTTTTCTTAAAGCGAATTTCCTGCTTACACTCTTCAAAAATGGCAGATAACGCCTTATTGTTCACTTTTTGTAGCTCTTTTTTTATGGAATGAATTTTTCGATTGCTATAAAAGAGAGCGAATAACATGGCGATTATTCCAATAACCCAGATGATTAAAAAAATAGAATCGAACATTTGGAAAGGAGATTCGTTAATTGTCAACGAAAAGTCCTGAAGCCAATTCGTATTAGTACTAGCAGCTTGAGCTGTACTTTCTGACCCAGCATATCCAGATAAACGAGAAGGGCTCGTTTTTATCCATGAAAAAAAGCTGTCTACATGAAATAGCTTAAAGGGAACAAAAGGTATAAGCAGTATGAATAAGGAAAGAACACTAATGGAATACTGTGCTCTAACTGTTATTTGGCTTTTTCCGAATTTTTTAATGAATAGGATAATGCCAAAAATGATCGACAATAGAATATTACTAATCAAAAAGAGGGTAAAGAAAGAATCGCCCATGTTATTCCTGCTTTCTGTTTTTACGTTCTTCTAAAATTTGATACAATTCATTAATTTCATCATCTGATAACTTATCATTTTCTAAAAAGTTTAAAACCATTGAATTAAGAGCACCGTTGTAAAAACGATTTAAAAAGCTTCGACTTTCTACCTCTACATAATCACTTTCGGCTACATTTGGTGTATAAACAAAAACCCGACCTTCCTTATGATGATTTAATGCTCCTTTTTTAATTAATCTAAGCAGCATCGTTTGGATTGTTTTTGGGCTCCATTTACTTTTTTTTGATAGCTTTTCAATTACTTCATTCGTATTAATTGACGGGTGCTTCCATATTACTTTCATCACTTCTAATTCTGCTTCTGAAATTTGCGGTAAATTCTTCATATCAACCATCCTAAACTTACAAATGTAATAATTTTATTATATAGGGCGGAAAACATGTAGTCAACGTCGATAATAAGCTTCTAAAGCTCTTATGACAAATTAAAACTTACAAGTGTAAGAAAAAAGTATTGACTTTAAAACTTACACGTGTAATAATTTGAAAAAATTACATATGTAAGTTTTAGAGGTGAAGAAAAGTAAACTGTAGGACAGTTTTATTTTTCCCATGTCTTGCAAATAGGAGGTACCGTTAGTGAAAAAGAATAAGCTGTTTTTCGTACTGATATTGTTACCAATTTATATTGGGTTAATGGTGGGCTGTTCAACTGAAAATAAACAAAGCGAACTGTTTGAACGCTTTTCTAATCGATTATCAGAGCAGGATTTTCAAGAGCTATATACACTATTAGCGGCTGAATCGAAAGAATATATAACAGAAGAAGAGTTTGTTGCAAGATATACAACTATTTATTCAGGGATTGAAGCCAAGAATATTCGGGTTACAAATGTGGATATCGATAGTGAAGAAAACATCATTTCTTTTTCGATAGAGATGGAAACAGTAGCAGGAAAAGTATCTTTCTCAGATTATCGGCTTCCATTACAAAAAGAGGAGGGTGAATGGAAAATTGTCTGGGATGAGAGCTTGATTTTTCCGGCTATGAAGCAAGGGGATAAGGTTAAGGTAAGTAGTTTAAAAGCAATAAGAGGCAGTATTCTCGATCGAAATGGGATACCGCTAGCTATGGATGGAGATGTCAAAACAGTTGGAATTAATCCAGCTGTATTTGATGAAAGTAATCGAGAAAAAAAGATTATGGATTTGGCGGCTATTTTAGATATTAGTAAGGAATTTATTACGAAAAAGCTAGAGGAAAACACTAATCCGAATTATTTTGTTCCAATTGTCGATCTTCTAGTACAAGACGAAAGGTTAATAAAGCTTGAGCAAAGGCGGAGTGAAGGGATTTTTGTCAATGATAAAACATCAAGAGTGTATGTAAACCAGGAAGCCTTTGGCAGACTTGTTGGCTATGTTGGAAATATCAGTGCTGAGGAATTGGAAAAGCATAAGGATAAGGGCTATAAAAATACAGCCCTTATCGGAAAAGCAGGACTTGAGCAGGTTTACGAGGATAGTTTAAGAGGAATTGATGGCATTGAAATCTATATTGAACGAAATGGCGAAAAGATCGAAACGATTGCAAAGCAAGCTCCGAAAAACGGGCAGGACATTAAGTTAACAATTGACTCTAATCTGCAATCGACGATTTATGAGCATATGGATGGTGAAAAAGGATCAGCAGCAGCTGTTCATCCTAAAACAGGAGAGGTTCTTGCCCTTGTAAGCTCACCTTCCTATAACTCGAACAGGTATACAACCTATGTAACGAGAGAAGAGCAAAAAAGACGTGAAGCAATTGAGTATAAAGATGAAGCGAACCGCTTTAGCAAGCTGTATTCACCAGGTTCTGTGTTTAAGCTAATTACTGCAGCAGAAGGGCTCGAAAAAGGAGTGATCGATCCTAATCAGCAAATATCAATTCAAGGGCGCTCATGGCAAAAGGATCGTTCCTGGGGGAACTATAGCATTACGCGTGTTAATAGTCAGTCATCTGTCAATCTAAAAAATGCCGTAAAGTACTCCGACAATATTTACTTTGCAATGAGTGCACTTCAATTAGGAAGTGAACCGTTTATATCGGGCGCGAAAAAGTTTGGCATTGGCGAGGAATTGGAAATAGGTTATCCGTTAAGCAGAAGTCAAATTTCAAACAACGGAAAACTTGATGGTGAAATTCTTCTGGCAGATTCAGGATATGGTCAGGGAGAAGTGATGGTTACATCATTAAATATTGCGCTCATCTATAGTGCTTTATCAAATGATGGCAATATTATGGCACCATCACTCATTCAACAAGAAAACAAGATTGGGGTAATTTGGAAGGAGTCTGCGATTTCGGCTAAACATCTTCCTACGTTACAGCAGGCATTTTCTGCTGTTATACAAGAATCAGGTGGAACAGCAAGTACTGCCAATATTTCTGGTGTAAGCCTAGCAGGAAAAACAGGGACAGCAGAAATCAAAGCATCCCAGGATGATGAAAACGGTAGTGAAAATGGCTGGTTCGTTGCGACAGATATCGATTCATCTACAATATCGTTGGCAATCGTCCTTGAGGATGTAAAGGAAAAAGGCGGCAGTAGTGCAGCGGTACCAGTAGGTAAGGAAGCGCTGGTGGAATACTTTAAATGAAATTTTATTAGGACCGTTATCTTTCCCAAGATACAAGCTTGAAAGGATGTTAATTGGAGGGAACACATTTGACAGAACAATCACATGGATCTGAAACTCGTAAATTAAAAAAAACAAGATTTGTACGAATCAATGTTTTCTTTTTTCTCATTTTTTTGCTTTTTATAGCGCTAATTGTTCGGTTAGGATTTGTTCAAATTGTTCAGGGGGAGGAGTTTTCAAAGGAAGCTTCAAAGACTGAGGCAGCCTATGCAACTCTCCCAGCACCTAGAGGAAAAATGGTTGACCGTTATAATCGCGTTGTTGTCGATAATCAAAGTGTTCCTGCGATTACCTATACAGTTGATAAAGCAACGAAGACTGAAGATAAAATCAACACTGCCAAAAGGCTTGCAGAATTTATTAGCTTTGAACCGGAATTTTTAAAGAAAGAGTTAAAAGAACGTGATATAAGAGATTATTGGTTAGCAACAAACGCTGAAAAGGCTAAGAAGCTTCTTTCTAAAAAGGAAATAGAGCTTGAGCCAGCACAAACCTATAAGCTCCAAGTTGAAAGAGTGCCAGAAACAGAGATAACAAAAATAAAAGAAAATTTAGAACAGCAAGAGCTTGCATATATATACAAGCGTTTCTCATCAGGATATCAATATGAACCGCAAATTGTAAAATCAACAAGCTTAACAGAAGAGGAAGTTGCAACTGTTGCTGAGCATCTGGAGGAATTACCAGGAATCGATGTAATTACTGATTGGGATCGAATTTATCCATATGGAGAGTATTTAAAGTCGATCTTTGGTGGTTTAACGACACCTGAGCAAGGTATTCTTCAATCACGAGAGGATTATTATGTAGCAAGAGGCTATGCGAGAAATGATCGTGTTGGTAAAAGTTATTTAGAGTACCAATACGAGGATTACTTAAATCCAAGGAAAGCAAAAATAGAATACATTTCTGATAACACAGGGAAGATTGTTTCGAAAAAGGTGGTTGATGAAGGACAAAGGGGTCATGATTTAAAGCTATCATTTGATATGGAGCTACAAATGGCAGTAGAAAAGATTGTAGAGGAAGAGTTAGTATTGGCGAGTGGTAGTCATAAATTAATGGACCGTGCATTTGTCGTTATGATGGATCCGTCCCAAGGTGACGTGCTGGCAATGGTAGGTAAACAGCTTGACCCGAAAAATCGCAGCAATGTCCTTGATTTTGCATATGGTGCATTTTCAACACAATATGAAGCGGGTTCAACTGTAAAAGGTGCAACAGTTCTTTCAGGCTACCAGGATGGAATGCCACATGGACAAACATTTTATGATGCACCGATTTATTTAAAAGGAACACCAGAGAAGAAATCCTTTAGTGCATATCCATTAGGATTAATGACAGATTTAACCGCATTGCAGGAATCCTCAAACGTATACATGTTCTTTGTCGCGATGAAAATTGCTGATATCACATATGTGAAAAATGGACCATTTAATGCTAGTTTAGAAGATTTTCAAAAACTAAGAAATTATTTTGCCCAATTTGGCTTAGGCGTCCAAACGGGTATTGATTTACCGCAGGAATCATCTGGCTTGCAAAACCCACCAGATGAAGCGGGGAAGCTTTTAGATATTTCGATTGGACAATTTGACACATATACTCCATTGCAATTAGCACAATATGTCTCTGTTATCGCAAACGGTGGTTCACGTATTCAGCCGCGAATTGTCACAAGCATCCATGAACCTAGTGAAGATTCAGAGCTTGGACCAATTGCTGTTAACAAAGAAGCGGAAATATTAAACAGAGTGAATAATACAGCAAGTGATATTGAGAGAGTTCGCAAAGGATTTAAGCTTGTCGTTACATCTGGGACAGCGCAAGGAAGATTTTCTCATGATGTCGCCGGAAAAACAGGGACTTCTGAGACCGCGTATTATGGAGTAAATCGAAAGTATTGGGGTGTGGAGACAAATAATTTAAACTTTGTCGGCTACTATCCATCTGCAAATCCGGAAATTGCATTTAGTGTCGTAGTTCCGTGGGCTAGTAATGATAGTGATCCGATCAATAAAAGAATCGCGAATCGAGTTGTTGAAGCTTATGTTGACTTGCAAAAAAAATATGCGACTAATCAAGATTAATATCTAGATGATTGCGATGAGCCATTCTTCCTTGATGGAGAAGAGGATTATTATACTCAAATAAAGGAAGTAAAGCGATATTGGATGAATAACTTAGAAGAGGAATTGAAGCATTAACGTTATAAATCGACAACTCAATATACTAAAATGTAGAGAACTCGCCATATTTTTTACGGTGAGTTTTTTATTTTATAAATCAATTGTTATGTCAAAATGTTTGCCATCTTTTGTTCACCTTATTCTTAATTGGTTAGGTACGGTACTTTCTTATTAAACCTGAAAAAATGACCTGATTTTTCAGCTAATTCATTAGGTTTGAAAACGCTTCAACACCTCGTAGAATAGAAGTATTCACATTACGTAGAAAAGAGGTAGATTGATGAGCTCAACGACGAAAACCTACTTATTTCAAAATCCGGCGATGCCGTTAGAGGATCGACTCGATGATTTGGTTTCACAATTAACGTTAACAGAAAAAATAAATTTAATGTGTCAATATCAAGACGAAATTCCCCGGTTAGGCATAAGTAAATATAAGCATGGGACAGAAGGTGCTCACGGAGTAGCTTGGCTTGGAAAAGCAACGATCTTCCCGCAAAATATTGGACTTGGCTGTACATGGGATGAGGAATTAATGAAGGAAATCGGACAGGTCATTGGCGATGAAGCACGAATTTACTATCAAAAGGATCCAGAAAAAAATGGTCTTACAATTTGGGCACCAACCGTTGATATGGAAAGGGATCCTAGATGGGGAAGAACGGAAGAAGCGTATGGCGAGGACCCATATCTTACTGGGAAGCTAACAACAGAATTTATTAAAGGAATCCAAGGTGATCATCCAACCTATTTAAAAGCAGCTGCAACGTTAAAGCATTTTTTAGGAAATAATAATGAAGTTGATCGTGGCGAATGCTCCGCAACCATTGATCCGAGAAATATGCGTGAATATTATTTAAAGGCTTTTGAAAGACAAATTAAAGAAGGTAAGGTTCAATCCATTATGACCGCCTACAATGCGGTAAATGGCACTTTATGTAATATGAATCCTGATGTAAATGACATTCTTAAGCAGGAATGGGGCATGGATGGCTTTGTTGTGAGTGATGCTGGGGATGTATTAGGTTCTGTAAACGATCATAAATATGTTGAGTCATATGTAGAAGCTGTCGCTTTATCGATAAAAAACGGAATTGACAGTATTACAGATGATCAAGAGATTTCCTTACGGGCAATAAAGGATGCACTTGAGCAAGGATTGCTTGATGAAGCTGATCTCGATACTGCTTTAAAAAATACATTTCGCGTCCGTTTTCGCCTTGGAGAATTTGATCCTACAGACAAAAATCCTTATGCAAACGTTCCAGAGGATAAGCTTTGCTCACCTGAAAATAGCAGGCTTTCATTACAAGCTGCAAGAAAATCGATCGTTCTACTGAAGAATGAGCAAAATGTATTGCCGTTAAAAACAAAGAAAGTGGCAGTTATCGGACCACTTGCAAATGAGGTACTTACTGATTGGTATAGTGGTACACCTCCTTATACAGTTTCACCTTTAAAAGGAATTACCAAAAAGGTGCAAGGAGACGTCATTTATACAGATGGATGTGACAGAATTAAGCTTCGTTCAGCTACAACAGGAAAATATATTCAAGTGGAAGAGCATTCTCTTCATGTAAAACTAGGTGAGCCAGCAAATAATGCCTTAAGTATCTTTACACATAAAAATTGGGGATGGGGCAGTGAAACAATCCAGTCTGAACACAACGAGAAATATGTGACAGTTGACGAGCATGGAAGATTAACCGCAAGCTCTTTAGAAGCTAAGGGCTGGTTTGTAAAAGAAGTATTCAGTATGAATGAACGAAAAAACAATCAAATTCACTTATCATCCTGGGATCAACAACCGATTGGACTTGATGAAAATGGCTACTTGAATGTTTGTGAGCAGGAGAAGGATTACTTCATTAAGGAAGTCGTTGATAGTGGAATTGAAAGAGCGGTGGAAGCAGCAAAACAAGCAGAGACTGCAGTACTTTTTGTTGGAAATAATCCGTTTATAAACGGTAAGGAATGCATTGATCGACCGAATTTAAATTTACCACCTGATCAAGAAAAGCTAATTCAGGAAGTGTTAAAGGTAAATCCTAACACAGTCGTTGTCATTGTTGGAAGCTATCCATTTTCAATTAATTGGATAAAACAAAATGTGCCAGCCGTTCTTTACTCCTCACACGGTGGCCAGGAGCATGGGCAAGCGATCGCTGATGTTTTGTTTGGCGAATATAATCCTGCAGGAAGATTAAATATGACATGGTATCAATCTGCCGGACAGCTTCCGGATATAATGGATTACGATATTATTAAGGGAGAAAGAACGTATCAATACTTTAGAGGGAATGTTTTATACCCGTTTGGACATGGATTATCATATACAAGCTTCGATTATCAACATCTCATAATAAATGATACAGATAAAGAAAAAATCAAAATTTCAGCAACGATTATGAATACAGGTGAGGTAGATGGAGAAGAAGTTATTCAAATGTATATAGGCTGTAAAACATCACGTGTTAAGCGGCCAATTAAAACATTAAAGGGCTTTAAACGTGTCTACCTTCAAAAGGGTGAAAGGAAGGAAATTACTTTTGAATTAAATCGAGAAGAGCTTGCCTTTTGGGATGTTACAAGAGAGCGCTATTGTATTGAACAAGGAATCTATTCGATCATGGTTGGAGCATCCTCTGAAGCTATTTATTTAGAGACCGAAATTGAAATCGATGGTGAAGTCATTCCACCGAGAAATATTGCCGAAAAGATAAAGGCAATAAATTACGATGATTATCATCAAATTTATTTAGATGAATGTAAGGATGGCGGTACAAGTATTCGAAATAAAAAGGATGCGGGCTGGATTGCCTTGCATCAAGTTAACTGGGATCAATCATTTCAAACCTTTACAGCTCGAGTTGCAAATGGTGGCGAAAAGGCTTGTTTAGAAGTAAGAGCTAATACAGAAGATGGTCCTGTTATTAGTAAATGTGAGATTCCACAAACGGGCGGATTCCAAGCATGGACAACTGTTGAACAATCTATTACAAAAGGAATGGATGTTAAAAATATATTTATCGTTTTTAAGGGAAGCATACAATTATGCTGGTTCCAATTCTTATAAAATAGTACGAGACTGACCGATAAATGACTGATAAACCTGATTGTTCAATGAGGGTGTATTTGTCAGGTCAGTCTCTTTTTAGTGGCAGGCTATGTAAATTTTTATTGTTGATTTTAATGCACTGGGGATTGAACAGATACATGAGTCTCCTGCATAGAGAAGCTTGTCAATGGGATAGCCCCAGGCTTTCAAATACGAGAAGGCTCTAGGCCAGGCGGGTAGACCAAGCGGGGAAAGTGAATGCTTGAAGCGGAAATCAACAACCAAGCTTAACAGTTCCTAGTAGAAAAGGTACCTTTCACTAATTATGACATGAAAATGTGTAAAATATCATACAATATCTTTTTTTAATGGAGAAGGGTATCTAAGATATAATAATATTAATACATCTATTTGAAAGCGCTTACTATAAAGGAGTCTATATTTGTGGAAAAAAATTTTGCTTCAGTAATGATGAAAACAATTAATAGTATGAAATTACGTGACAAGCTTATGGTGACATTTATTGTTGTTGTGTTTATTCCTATCATGGTTGTCGGGATATTTTTAACCTATGAATTAAGAGACAATGCGGTAAAGGATGCGATTGAACAGTCAAAAATGAATGTTGAGCGTGTAAAAAAACGAACAGCAGAGGTTTTAAATGTACCAATCTATATTTCTAATAATCTTCAATTTGATCAAAAGCTAAGTAGTCTTGCAAATGGTTCATACAACACGACCTTTGAGGTTGTTGATGCATTTCAGGAGTATCAAGCCTTTGATTATTATCTCCATTATTATCCAGAGGTTGAAAATATTAAGCTATATATAAATAATCCAACGTTAATTAGTAATTGGGAAGTCATTCCGATAAATGAACAAGTAAGAGGCTTCCATTGGTATAGTAAATCAACTGAAGATCCAGCCTATAATCGTTGGTACTATCTTGAAGATGAAACGAAGAATAATAGGCAGTATTTAAGTTTAGTAAGAAGGATTAATTTTTTAGATTATAAAACATATGGGATTTTAGTTATGACCGTCAATCAACGTCAGCTTAATATGATTCTTCAACAGGAGCCATTTCTAACGATGATAGTCGATGAAAGCAATTATATTATCTCTGCAAATCAAACAGAACTTATTGGGAAAAGCATGTATGAAATTATCGACCCTATGCATTCGATTTCCGATGAACCAACGATTATTGAGGGAGACATTGATGGAGAACCCTCACAAATAATTATTGATAGCTTACAGCCTGAAATGAGTCAAAACCATCTTAAGATCATTTCAATTGTGACGGATAAACATATCGTAAAGGATGCTAATCGCCTAAGCTTGCTTGGAATTGTCGTTACATTCGCAGGTGTCGTATTCGCGATTGTTTTAATTGCTGCTGTCTCCTGGCTGTTATCAAAGCGTTTATCAAATTTAAGCCAAAATTTAGATCGGGTCTCAAAAGGGGATTTAACTGCAAGAATTGTTGTTGATGGTGATGATGAGATCGGGCAATTGTCAAAGCAATTTAATCAGATGGTTGAAAATATTCATCAATTAATCGAGCAAGTACAGGATGCGACACAGCAACGAAATTTGCTTGAAATCAGTCAGAAGGAGATAAAGCTGAAAATGATGGCAAGTCAAATTAATCCACATTTCCTATTTAATACACTTGAGTCGATTCGCATGAAGTCGTATATGAAGGGTGAAAAGGAAATTGCTATGGTTGTTAAGCAACTAGGGAAATTGATGAGAAAAAGTCTTGAGGTAGGTGGGAATACAATTCCGTTAAGTAGTGAAATCGAAATGGTTTGCTGCTATTTAGAAATACAAAAGTTTAGGTATGAAAACCGCCTGCATTATGAATTAGCGATTGATCCACTTTCTGAAAACATCCAAATCTATCCGCTGATCATTCAACCTTTAGTTGAAAATGCTGTTATTCATGGGTTAGAGGATAAAGAGGATGGTGGAACAGTTTATATAACAACAAGCGTTTCAGACAATGAGCTGACTGTCATTGTTGAAGATAATGGCTGTGGAATAAGTCAGGAAAAGTTAACGAGCATAAAAGAAATGCTAAATAATCCTAATGAATTAGATGGAAATCGAATCGGTCTTCTTAATGTTCATAATCGATTACGGCTAACATACGGAGAGGATAGTGGCTTGAGAATTTCTAGTATTGAGGGGAAAGGAACAAAAATCCAATTTACTCTTACTGCGGGGGGATGAACATGTATAAAGTGATCATTGTAGATGATGAACCGATGATTAGAAAAGGGTTAAGAGCAATTATACCTTGGAATGAATTAGGCTTTGAGGTAGTCGATATCGCCAAAAACGGACGAGATGGCTATGAAAAATATCAACAGCATTCACCAAATTTAATGATCGTTGATATTAAAATGCCAGAAATGAATGGGATCACATTACTTGAAAAAATAAGAGAGGAAAATGAATCCATCCATTTCATTATTTTAAGTGGATATGCAGAATTTGATTATGCTAAAAAAGCAATAGGCTGTAAATGTGATGGTTTTTTATTAAAGCCATTAGATGAGGAGGAACTTATTACACATTTAAAGGGGATTTTTCAAAAGCTACAAAATGAAAAACAGCTCTATCATTTATTGAACGAGGACAAGGGAAAAATGCGTGAGGAATTCATGCGAAAGCTCGTCCACTCGAAACATAGCGATATTGGAGAAGATGTAAAGAGGCTTGCAGATTACTATCAGGTAAGTTCTGATACGTATCAAACGGCGATTCTTACTATAAACGATGAGGAAATAAGCGCAAAGGTAAAGAGCATTGTAGAAGCATCAAAGCGAGGATTTGTTATTGAAAAAAGTGAATATTTGATCCTATTGTTTCTAGAGGATTTCCTCTCAAAGCATCGAACAAATATATCTTTCCACCAGCTAATTCTATTAATAAAGGAACAGCAATTATATGCTGCGATCGGGGATGCGGTCAATCGAATCGAAGACATTCCCCATTCATATCAGTCTGCACTAGCAATATTTGAAAGGAAATTTTTCTATCCAAAAGGAAAGCTGCTATCAAGCAAGGAGCTTAAGGCTACATTCCAAGTAAATGATGAGCAAGGTACTAAAATTTCAATTGATTCATATGTTGAGCGTTTATACTATTCGATGGACATCGTTAATATGACAGCATGTGAAAAAATTACAAATGAACTTTTTGAAGAGTTAAGCCATCACGATAATAGTGAACTGGACGTGAAAAAAATAATTTTTCACATATATACAAATACAATAAATAAGCTGCTCCTTGCCAATCCGGATTTAAAATCTTTGCATTCATTTATAACGAGTGCAGGAGATCTATTTGAGATGCAAAGCATTCCATGTATAAAGCAATACTTCCTTAAGCAAATACAACAAATTCTCTCTATGCTAGATAATGGAGAGACAGATGTTACATTAAAAAAACTAATTGATTTAATCCATAAGGAATATAATCAGAGCTTACGTTTGGAAACATTAGCTGATGTGTTCAATTATAATAGCGCTTATTTAGGTAAGCTTTTTAAAAACTATACAGGGGAATATTTTAATACGTACTTAGATAAGGTAAGGATTGAAAATGGAAAAAAACTATTAGAAAAGGGCTATAAAGTATATGAAGTTGCTGAAAAGGTTGGCTATGCTAATGTCGATTATTTTCATCGGAAATTTAAAAAATATGTTGGCGTTTCACCTTCATCATTTCGCAAAGAAGGGTAAGGAGGAGTTCCACAAATGGTCTGACTTTAAACAAAATAAGATGGAAATAGAGTCTGAACCTTTGACTATAGGTCAGGCTCTTTTTCTAGGTTATGTAAAAGAATATTGTTGATTGAAACGGGTGTGTATTCTCCTGTATAGAGAATCGTGTCAAAGGGAGCCCACAGGCACTTCTGCATAGAGCCCTAAGAGCCGACCACGGAACCGAATTCTTGCAGTGGAAATAAAAACAAAGTTTCAGAGCATTTTCGGAAATGATAAAGCAGCTTTTACCTAAAGATTAAATAAGTTTCATCGTGTATATAATCGGACACACGCCTGAATATCTGATTATTAATCTATAATTTTGACCTGATTTCTCTTAAAATCTATCAGGTATTGAAGTTTGCAAAACTTAGCTATCATAAAAGTACAGATATGGAGGGGGGATAACGTGGAAGTCATAAAAGAGAAAGCGCATTCAGAGATGGTAACACCAAAGAAAAAAAGAAGCTTTTGGCAGATTTTTAAGCAGCAAAAATATTTATATTTAATGTCACTGCCCTTTGTCATATGGGTGATTGTCTTTCATTATTTTCCGCTATGGGGCTGGACAATGGCGTTTCAAAATTATCGTCCAGGCTTAACGTTTTTTGAGCAGGAATGGGTTGGCTTTGAGCATTTCATTGCTTTATTCCAGGATGAGCGGTTTTATCTCGTATTACGAAATACCCTTGCGATGAGTATTATGGGATTACTTTTAGGATTTACAGTGCCGATCCTATTTGCAGTGCTATTAAATGAAGTTAGAAAAAAAGCGTTTAAAAGCATTGTTCAAACAGTCTCTTACTTACCGCATTTTGTGTCATGGGTCGTTGTTGCAGGTATTGTAACAAAAATGCTTTCAATCGATGGTGGAGTTGTAAATCAGCTCCTTACATCAACAGGGCTAGTCGATGAACCAATTCAATTTATGACAAAGGGAGAATGGTTTTGGATAATTGTCACTTTGTCTGATTTATGGAAGGAAATGGGCTGGAACTCGATTATTTTCCTTGCAGCAATGGCCGGGATTGATCCGCAATTGTACGAAGCGGCAAAGGTTGATGGGGCAAGCAGATGGAGACAAATCTGGCATATTACACTTCCAGGTATTAGACCAACGATTTTAGTTGTCCTTATTTTATCAATCGGTCATTTAATTACGATTGGCTTTGAAAAGCAATTTTTACTCGGTAATTCAACTGTTGTTGATTACTCAGAGGTTTTAGATTTATATGCGTTAAATTACGGGATCGGTTTAGGCAGATTTTCTTACGGAACCGCGATTGGAATTTTTAATTCACTTGTCAGTATTATTCTACTTTTCCTGGCAAATGGAATTTTCAAAAGGTTTACAAATCAAAGCGTAATGTAAGGGGGGGAGTATCGACATGAAGCAAAAATCAACAATTACGGCAAAATGGGACGATCGAATCTTTGATACTTGTAATTACATTTTCCTAACTCTCGTGTTTATCGTTACGCTTTACCCTTTTTTAAATGTACTTGCAATTTCTCTAAATGATTCAACAGATACAGTACGTGGTGGGATATACATTTGGCCACGAGAGTTTACACTTGATAATTATAAAGCGATTTTTGAATATGACTACTTAGTGACTGGCTTTTTCAATTCTGTTTTAAGAACTGTCATTGGAACAGCACTTGGTGTTTTATCTTCAGCAATGGTAGCCTTTACATTAAGCAGGGCAGATTTCCAAGGGAGAAAATTTGTTTCGACTATTCTTGTTTTAACATTATATTTCTCAGGTGGACTTATCCCAGGGTATATGCTAATGAGGGAGCTTTCATTAATCAATTCATTTTGGGTATATGTCCTACCTGGAATGGTCAATGCATTTAATATCATTATTGTTCGTTCATTTATGGATGGACTGCCATATTCGTTACAGGAATCAGCAAAGATTGATGGGGCAAATGATTTCTCCATATTTTGGAGAATTGTTTTACCTTTATGTACGCCTGTATTAGCAACGATTGCTCTATTTGTTGCTGTTGGTCAATGGAATTCATGGTTTGATACGTATCTTTATAATAGTTCAAATCCAAGCTTAACAACTTTACAATATGAGCTAATGAAAATATTACAAAACACGACTATGGGTGCCGCTGATGCAAACCAATTCAGAGGAACAACAGGGGAATCAGCAGCAGCAAAGGTTTCACCTGAATCAATTAAAATGGCCATTTCAATGGTAACGATTATCCCGATATTACTCGTTTATCCGTTTGTACAACGATTTTTTGTTCAAGGGATGACATTAGGTGCTGTAAAAAGCTAAGGTTTATGTGAAACAAAGTATGAGCAGCAGAAGAGAAGGTTCTACTAGGACTAACTTAAGCTTTTCCTGAAACAGATATAAACACTTGTAATGTTTGGTTAATCCAGGTATTCCTGTTAACAATAATAAAGGTATAGAGGGGAGAAATAACAATGAAAGGGAAATACACAAGAGTCACATTAAGCATGCTGTTAGCGCTCGTATTATTTCTAGCGGGATGTAACAGCAATGAAAAAACGGTAAAAGAAGATTCGAGCAGTAATTCAGACGAGCCTGTTACATTCACATTGTTTAGTGCTGATCCACATTCTCAATGGGATAATATGGAGAGCCCAGTTAGTAAAAAGGTAATTGAAGAAACTGGTGTAACCATTAATGCAGAATTTGATGTAAGTGGTGGCGAACAAAAAATTCCGTTAATGGCTGCTAGTGGTGAATATCCAGACTTTATTCTGCCAAAAGGCTCTGCTAGTACTTTAGTTGATGCGGGGGCATTAATAGACTTAACAGATTTAATTGAAAAGCATGCGCCGAATTTAAAAAAGATATATGGAGAATATATTGATCGATTAAAATGGAGTAAGGAGGATCCATCCATTTATATCCTGCCAACTTCAGCAGTTGATCATACGTATTGGGCACCAGGAAATGGCTTTATGCTTCAGCATGATGTTGTAAGAGATTTAGGCTACCCGGAAATTAGAACAGTGAAAGATTTTGAAAACGCAATCAAGGAATATATGAAAAAACATCCAACAATTGATGGACAGCCAACGGTTGGGTTATCTTTATTGGCTGATGATTGGAGAATCCAAATTTCGACAACAAATCCAGCATTTTATGCAACAGGTGCCTCTGATGATGGTGAATTCTACATTAATCCAGAAACACATGAAGCTACGATGCATTATCGCCGTCCAGAAGAAAAGGAGTACTTTAGATGGTTAAATCATATGAATGCTGAAGGATTACTTGATCCTGAAAGCTTTGTCCAAAAGTATGACCAATATTTAGCGAAAATTTCCTCAGGGCGAGTTCTTGGACTTATCGATACTGATTGGGAAGTAGCAGATGCACAACGCGCATTAAGAGAAGCAGGTAAAGAAGAAAGAATGCATGGTATGTATCCTGTAACCTTAACTGAAGAATATAAACACCATAATTTCCAAGACACTGGCTATCTCGGTGGCTGGGGAATTGGCATTAGCGTTGATTGTGAGGATCCAGTTCGTGCTATTAAGTTCTTAGACTTTTTAGCATCTGAGGAAGGACAAATTTTACAAAACTGGGGAATTGAAGGGGAAAACTACGAAATCGTTGATGGGAAACGTGTTATTCCTGAGGAAGAGATGAATGAACGGAATAATAATGCGAACTATGTAAAAGAAACAGGTGTCGGTGTATTAAAAGGCTTTGCTCCTTATTATGGTGATGGTGTGACTGATTCGACTGGTCAAACATATACAATTGCAAGTCCTGAGCAAATTAAAGATGCCTATACACAAACGGAAAAAGAAGTATTAAAAAATTACGGAGTTGAAATGTGGAAGGATTTATATCCACAAAAAGAAGAATTCCCTGTTAAGGAATGGGGAGCTGCTTTCAATATTCCAGTTGAAGCAGGGTCAGATTTAGAGTTAGTCATGCAAAAATGCTTAGATATTGTGAAAAAACGTATCCCAGAAGCAATCCTTGCAGACCCAGATGATTTTGATAAAGTATGGGATAAATTTATGAAAGACTTAGAGAAGGCTGGAGTTGAAGATGCCGAAAAGGCTTATACTGAGCTAGTAAAAGAACGTGTTGAGCTTTGGAATAAGTAAAAGTAGAAATCAAAGAGGATAATATCTTCTCAGATTGATGAAAAAAGGCATTAGGGAATGAGCGTATTCCCTAATGCCTTTTTTATTTTGTCATGATGATTTGATGTGGTATTAAGATGAAAAAAAGACAGGAAAATTATGTTAGAATATAAAAATGGGAATAATTGCTCATTTTCCGTTAAAGAGCAGGATCATTTATTCAAAAATAGATTACAGGAAAGGTAGTATTTTAATGAAAAAAAATCAAAAGTTTTTAATCGGAATGTCAACAGCCTTATTCGTTATATTGGCTGCTTGTGGAAACTCCTCTGCTGAGTCCAGTACCACATTAGAAAAACAAAAAGAAAATGAATCAATTCAACACACTGACGATGATTCTTTTAACTCAGAATCGACAGAAACTGATTCAAAAAACGATAAAACTAAAACAAATACGTCTGATACAAAAAATAATGTTACAAACAAAGTAGATAGTAATGATACAAATGATAATGTGGATACTCCAGACAATGAAAATAAAAAAGAAGAATTACCAAAAAACAATACAGTAAGTAAAAAGGAAGAATATGTTACAAAGCTAAATGACACGAAAAAGAAAACCGACGAGATGCGAGAGAACCCGTTAGATGACTCTACATACGCTTTGAAAAAAGTGGAAGGCGATAGATACGATATTTGGGATGGTTTATTAAATGAAATTTACGGAGTACTAGGGGAACAACTTCCATCAGAAGAGATGGAACAGCTAAGAGAAGAACAACGTGAATGGATAAATTATCGTGATAAGACAGCAAAAGAGGCATCTCTAAAATATGAAGGCGGTACGGAGGAACTTCTAGAATATGTTGCAGTAGAAAATAATCTTACTGAGGAAAGATGTTTTGAATTAGTTGAAAAATATATGAAATAATTTTTTATGTTTAAAAATGTATATATAGCAATGAAAGAAATAGAGGATGATCATTTCGATTATCCTTTTTTCGAACATTCATATATAAATCGCTTCACACTAGCTTGCAAAAATGATTTTTATTCCATGATACAGGCATTATGCCATAAAAAAATAGCATTATGATATTCTTATATTCATGCAATCATGGTAATTTAATTCTTATAACAAAGAAATTGAAATGTAAAAAGGGAGAACAAAAATGTAAGGGCATACATTTTTGTTGATGTTGCGTCGATTGAATTAATTTTATAAAGGTTGATTGGAGCAAAAGCGCGAGACTCCTAAGGGATAAAAGCAATGTAGTTTACGAAAACAGCCATCTTAAAAATAAGCTTAGAATAAAGAACTTAATGAGGACAATCACATGTTGATTGGAACTTATACTTTGATTCTCTAATCCAAAGGGGTGGTAAATATAAAGCTTTATAAAGTAAAAGAAAAATTAAATGATTTAAAGCTAAGGAATAAGTTAATTCTTTCTTTTATCGTTGTTGTGTTCATTCCCGTCATCATTGTCGGGGGATTTTTAACGAATGAGCTGAGGAAGTTAGCGTTAGTTGATGCAGAGCAAGAGGCTGTAGCAAATATGGAAAGGGTGAAACAGCGAACTTTAGAAGTCTTAAAAGTCCCTGTTTATATATCAAATAATCTTTTATATGATCAGCGGTTAGGACAAATTGTTAACACCGATTATGAAGATTTATATGACGTTGTCTTATCGTACCGCGATTATAATATTTTCCAGAGCTACCGAAGCATTTATAAAAATGAAATTAGAAACATAAAATTTTATACGGAAAACGAGACATTATTAAACAATTGGCAAATTGTCCCTGTGGATGAAAATGTCGAAAATTCCGATTGGTATCGCAATGCTAAAAACGGGAAAGGGTTAATTCGTTGGGATTATATTGAAGATGATACAAGCAATGGTAATAAATATTTAAGCCTAGTTAGAAAAATAGACTTTGTTGAATATGAAAAAAGCGGTGTACTAGTTATTCAATTAAATACGAAAATGTTTAACCTCATTTTATCGCAAGAATCGCAACCAACAATGATCGTTGATGATGATAATAATATTATTAGCTCTAATCAAAAGGATTTCATTGGGAACAAGCTGCAAAATATTATCGATTCACAAGAAATATTAGCGGGTAAAACCGGAACCTTTCAAGGGATGACTCAGGACGTTTCTACACATATTTTGGTTGATTCGATTCAGCTTGATAGTAGTGTAAACCATGTACGAATTATCTCACTTATTGCGGATAAAGAGATTGGACTTAATGCAAATATGTTTGGGAAAATGGGTCTTTTCGTTGTGACGATTAGCGTATGTATCGCATTGCTATTAATCTATTATATTTCAAAATTACTTTCAAATCGCCTCATTAGGTTAAGCTCTCAGATTGGCCAAGTAGGAAATGGCAATTTTAATACACATATTTTAATAGATGGAAAAGATGAAATTGGTCAGCTGTCTAAACAACTTGATCGAATGGTGAAAAATATTAAACAGCTTTTAAATGAAGTATATGAATCAAATCGACAAAAAAACCTTCTTGAAAGAAAGCAAAGTGAAATTAAATTTAAAATGCTAGCTAGTCAAATGAATCCTCATTTTGTTTTTAATGCATTAGAGTCGATACGAATGAAGGCACATATTCGAGGAGAACAGGAAATAGCACGAGCAGTAAAGCTACTTGGAAAATTAATCAGAAACAGCATTGAAGTTGGTTCACGAAATGTGAATCTTATTAGTGAAATAGAAGTAGTCCGTTCCTATCTTGAAATTCAAAAATTCCGTCATGGTGATCGATTGAATTATTTTATCGAAATTGACCCACAAACAAAGCAAATTCCGATTCCACCCCTTATTATTCAACCGTTAGTAGAAAATGCTGTCATCCATGGTGTTGAAAAAAAAGAATCAGGCGGAAGTGTCTATGTTAAGACACTTCTATGTGAAAAGGGTCTTCTTGTTGAAGTAACAGATAACGGCATTGGGATAAGTGAAGAAAGACAGCAGGAAATTTTCAAGGCGTTAAATGAACAAGAGGAAAAAGAGGGGATGAGGATAGGGTTAAGGAACATTCATCAAAGACTACAGCTTTCTTACGGTAAAGATGCAGGGCTGCATATTGAAAGTAAAAAGCATATTGGGACAAAGATTTACTTTATAATACCGACCTTTAGGAGGAGTTAGAATGTTGAAGGTTATGATTGTTGATGATGAACCAACGACCCTTCAAGGATTAGTCACCCTAATTCCTTGGGAAATATATGGGTTTGAAGTCGTTGGAACTGCTAGAAATGGGAACGATGCTTTAAATAAATTTCAGACACTTTTACCTGATGTGATGATTGTCGATATGATGATGCCAGGTATTACAGGAATTGAGCTTATTCGTAGGATACGAGAACAGAATTCTTCGGTTGTGATCATCATTTTAAGTGGGCATGCTGAGTTTGAATTTGCCCAACAAGCGATGAAGTATAATGTGAAAGGATATTTGCTAAAGCCTATCGATGAGGATGAGTTAATCCACCATTTGCAGGAAGTAGAAAAAACGGTTGAGGAGAATGATGAATATTTAGAGTTAAAGGTAAAGATGATCCAAGAAAAAAAGGAAGCGCTCCTCCTTGATGCGATTAAAGGAATAAACAGCTTAAAGCTAAATCAATTTCTTAAACATGATATGAAGTGGAACATGTGTAAGCTCCTGCTTGTAAAACCCTATGGCGACCTATATTATCTGAACGAATTTAAAGAAACATTCATCAATTGCTTTGAACAAACGAATAGTGGATTCGTATTCATATATGATTCAAAAATTGGAATTCTTCTCAATGCTGAACATATGCTTGCAAGGCAGGAGGAGCACCTCTTTGCTAAGGTTCAAAAAATTTGTCATGAACATATGACGAATTTTACAGCAGCAATATCGGAATCATTTGATGATATGGAATGCCTTCAGGAGGTATTTGAAAAAATTGTAGCGATAGCGGAGCGTCAATTTTTTTATCTGGAAGGTGTACTATTACATGAACGATTAAAACCGATTTTTGAAATAGAAAAGGATACATGTTCTGAAGAGGAAAAGCTTAATCTTCCATTATTCGTTGATAAGTTATTGTTAGCGATGGAGGTCGGAGATAAGCAAGCGATTAATCGAATCCTTACAGAAATTGCCCAACAATTCGTAAACAGGAACGCGTCAGAAAGTGAAATGAAAACGAATTTCATTCAAATCATTTCATCATTATTAAACAAGCTTATGTATGTTTATCAGGATATTCGTGAAACGATAGGGAATGTATTATCAAAGGTTTTCGAAATTGAGAAGCAACCAAATATTAGTAAGCTATTACTGTTCGCAAATGAATTACTATCAGAAATCATTGAAAAAATGGATGTAAATAATTCGAATATTTTAGTAAAAAAAATGATTAATTTAATTGAAAGCAATTATGAAAAAAACATTAAATTAGAAACATTAGCTGAAATACTGAACTATAATCGTGGGTATTTAGGGAAAATTTTCAAAAACGAGACAGGTGTGCATTTCAACACATATTTAGATAAAGTGCGAATTGAAAATGGGAAAAAATTATTGCTACAGGGGCTTAAAGTATACCAAGTTGCAGAACGAATTGGGTTTTCAAACGTTGACTATTTTCATAGTAAATTTAAAAAATATGTAGGCATGTCCCCTTCAAAATTTCGCAAGCACCATCAAATACAATGAATAGGCTTAATCGATAAAGCAAAAGTGTCGGTGTTTTCATCTGACACTTTTTTGTTAGCGGAAAATGGTTAGCATTGGTGAATTCTAGATTTAGTGCAATGTACAGCAATTTAAATTTCTATTTTAGAAAAAGTACAATTGATTTGTAAGCGTTTTCTAAATTTTTGTATGATTTTTGGTGACAATAGTTAGGTATTTTTTAAGTAATAATTCAAATACAATAAAGTTACAAGGAGGGGGATATATGGAGTTACAAAAACAGAAAGCGTTTCCAAGTGACGCTGTTGCGACGGAAAGGATAAATAAGCGTAGCTTTTGGAAGGTGTTTGCTAGTCAGAAAATTTTATATATGATGTCGCTTCCTTTTGTTGCATTAGTATTCGTTTTTAATTACTTGCCACTTTGGGGATGGACAATGGCCTTTCAAAATTTTAGACCGGGAAAGGCATTTCTTGAGCAGGAATGGGTTGGTTTTGAGCATTTTATTCAATTATTTACCGATGAACGTTTTTATATGGCTCTGCGAAATACATTGGCGATGAGTTTATTAGGATTAATCGTTGGATTCACAGTCCCAATTATCTTTGCCATTTTACTAAATGAAGTAAGGCACTCCGTTTTTAAACGGACAGTGCAAACTGTTACGTATTTACCACACTTTGTATCATGGGTAGTTGTAGCAGGAATCGTAACAAAAGTGCTCTCTACTGATGGCGGAATTGTGAATGATATTTTACTAGGCTTAGGTATTATAGATGAACCATTTCAATTTATGGCACAGGAAACATGGTTTTGGGGGATTGTAACGGTCTCTGATTTATGGAAGGAAATGGGCTGGAATGCAATTATCTTTTTAGCCGCCATTGCAGGTCTTGATCCTCAACTATATGAGGCAGCAAAGGTAGATGGTGCCGGAAGATTGAGAAGAATTTGGCATGTGACATTACCAGGGATTAGACCGACGATTTTAGTTGTTCTTATTTTAAATATTGGACATTTAGTTAGCATTGGCTTTGAAAAGCAAATGCTATTAGGAAATTCTCTAGTTGTTGATTACTCCGAGGTGCTAGATTTGTATGCGCTTAACTATGGGATTGGCTTAGGTCAGTTCTCGTACGGTACTGCAATCGGGATTTTTAATTCGGTCGTAAGTATTACATTATTATTCCTTGCAAACGGAATATTTAAGCGTTTTTCAAATCAAAGTGTCATGTAGGAGGTTGGAAGAATGAATAGAGTCGGAACGAAACGTTTAAGTAAAGATTTATTGTTTGATTTCCTTAACTATACATTGCTGACAGTTATTATGATTGTTACGCTTTATCCCTTTTTGAATGTGCTTGCGATCTCGCTAAATGATTCAACAGATACGGTTCGAGGTGGCATTCATATTTGGCCTCGTGAATTTACATTCAATAATTATTTGGAAATTGCAAAATACGATAATCTTGTTACAGGTTTTATGAACTCTGTATTACGGACTGTTATCGGAACAGTAATTGGAGTATTTGCACAGGCGATGGTTGCATTTACATTGAGCCGTGCTGATTTTCAGGGGAGAAAATTTGTCTCAACATTCATTGTGTTAACAATGTATTTTTCAGGTGGCCTTATTCCTGGGTATATGCTGATTCGTGATTTAGGGTTAATGAATTCATTTTGGGTTTATATTCTTCCTGGGCTAGTAAGTGCGTTTAACATTATCATTATACGTTCATTTATGGATGGGATTCCTTTTTCACTTCAGGAATCAGCAAAAATGGATGGGGCTAATGATTTCACGATTTTTTATCGGATTATCTTACCGCTTTGTAAGCCAGTATTAGCAACCATTGCACTGTTTGTTGCAGTCGGACAATGGAATAGCTGGTTTGATACGTATTTATATAACAGCATGAATGAAAGTTTAACAACGTTACAGTACGAGTTAATGAAGATTCTCGATAATACAACAGTTGGCGGTAATATTGATGCAAGTCAAATGAAGCCAAACGAAGCTGAAAGCAATCATGTATCACCAGATTCAATAAAAATGGCGATTACGATGGTAACTGTTATTCCAATTATGATGGTATATCCATTCGTTCAAAGATATTTCATCCAAGGGATGACATTAGGAGCTGTTAAACAATAATCATATGTTGGTGTCTACAGCTTAGGCTGTTTATACAATAAATCAGAGCATATAAAAGGGGAGGAATTCTTAAGTGAAGCCTTTAAACAAACTATTTAGCTTTCTGGTTTTCGCGGTCCTTATGACAGTTATGGTTGCTTGTAAAGATTCGAGTGAGGATGCTTCAACAAAACCTAAAAAGACATCTGATGAAGGGACACCGATTACGTTTACGGTCTTTGACTCAGATGCAAATAATGATTGGGAGAACATGGAAAGCCCAATAGGAAAAAAGATTACTGAGGACACTGGGGTAACACTTGATCCAGAATTTGATATTGATGGCGGTCAAACAAAGATCCCATTAATGGTTGCTAGCGGTGAATATCCAGATTTGATTACTTCAAAAGGGGCAAGCCAGCTAGTTGAAGCAGGAGCATTAATCGACCTTGCGCCACTTATTGAGGAGCATGCGCCTAATATTAAAAAAATGCTTGGTGATGAAATTGACCGTTTAAAATGGAGTAAAGAAGACCCATCCATCTATGTTTTGCCAAACACGGCAATTGACCACCAACCAATGACACCAGGCTTTGCAGCACTTGTACAACATGATGTTGTAAGAGAGCTTGGTTATCCTGAAATGAAAACGTTAGAGGATTTGGAAAATGCGTTAAGAGAATATTCTAAAAAACACCCTGAGATAGATGGTCAGCCGACAATTCCATTAACGTTGCAAACAGATGGCTGGCGCTTCCAAGCCTCTACATTAAATAGCGGATTTATGTTTACTGGTGCATCTGATGATGGCGAATATTATATTGATCCTGAAACATATGAGGCGACATTACATTACCGTCGTCCAGAGGAAAAAGAGGTCTTTAAATGGTATAACCATATGAACGCAGAAGGATTATTAGATCCGGAATCATTTGTTCAAAAAGAAGATCAATGGTTAGCGAAAATGTCATCTGGACGTGTGCTAGCAACGATAGCTCCAGATTACATGATTTATGATGCGCAAAATGCCTTACGTGATGCAGGTAAACTTGAAAGAATGTACGGTTTCTACCCAATTACATTAAGTGAGGAATTCAAGCATCACGCATATCAAAGCAATGGCTTCCAGGTTGGCTGGGGAATTGGAATTACAGTTGATTGTGAAGATCCAGTTCGTGCAATTAAATTCCTTGATTATTTAGTATCAGAAGAAACACAGATTATGCTCAACTGGGGTATCGAAGGTGTTCACCATGAAGTTGTTGATGGTAAGCGTGTTATCCCTGAAGAGGAATGGGAAAAGCGGAGAAATGACAAAGATTATTTAAAGAAAACAGGTATTGGCTATAATTTCCAACGATTTGCGCCACGATATGGTGATGGTGCACTTGATTCAACAGGGCAAACCTTTACCGTGAATACCCGTGAGCTTGCGATCGAAGGGTTAACAGATGTAGAAAAAGAAGTGCTAAAAAATTATGGTGTTGAGCTTTGGAAGGACTTATATCCAAGTGCAGATGATTTTCCAGTTAAGCCTTGGGGAGCAGCTTATAACTTAGCAATTCCAGCTGGCTCAAAGCTTGAGGTAGCAAATCAACGGATGCTTGATATTACATTTAAGCGGATACCTGAAGCGATATTGGCTGATCCAAATGAATTTGATGATGTATGGAAGAAGTATATGGATGATTTAGATAAAGCAGGAGTCGAGGAAGCAGAAGAGGAATTTTCGAAAATTGTTAAAGGTACTGTCGAATTATGGAATGAGTAAGTAGATGTTTTTTAGAAAGGGTTCTATTTTGGAACCCTTTCTCAATTTATCAAATGGTGATTTGGATAAAGCTTGCAGAAGTTTGTTTCAACTAAAATGGAGAAGCAATGATAAAACAGGCCAATCTAATATAAGAGGTGAGAAAATGAGCAATATCGAGACTAGTCATAATGTAAAAATGATTTTTCAGGCAGAAGAAGGAAGTTTATCAGGTGGATATATCTCAACTTCATTATCAGGTTTTTCGGGAAAAGGCTATGTTACTGGTCTACTGAATGAAGGAGATAGTCTTGAGGTTAAAGCAGACATTCCGAATGATGGTCAATATAAGCTTTTGATTAGACTTGCTTCAATGGAAGGGGAGAAGAGAAATTTTCTTTACATTGATGGTGATTGTTATGGACAATTTATATCTGAAAAAACGGATAGCTTCGAAGAATTAGAAATATGCACGCTCTTTTTTACGAAAGGGCTACATACAATAAAAATTGTTAAAGACTGGGGTGGAGTGGATATTGATTGCTTCATGATCACGTCTACAACACCTACCAATCATTACACCCCAACATTTCAGCTAGTGAATAAAGACTCATCTGCAGGTGCAAAAAAGTTAATGAATTTCTTTCGTGAGATATATGGTCAAAAAATCATTACAGGTCAGCATACAGCTGCTGCCCATGGACCAGAATTAGATCATATTAAAAAGGTGACAGGAAAGCTGCCGGCTTTAAGAGGATTTGATTTACTAAGCTATTCCTTTATGACCGATACAGAAGAACCTACAGACCATAAATTAATCGAAATTGAAGAAAATAAAGGATCGATTGAAAGTGCGATTGAATGGTCAACAAGATTTAATGGAATCGTGACGTTTTGCTGGCATTGGTATGCACCTACTGGAGGAAAGGATAAAACGTTTTATACCGAAAATACACAATTTGACTTGAACAAAGCGCTTATTCCCGGTACTACTGAATATGAAGCATTGCTTTCAGATATGGATGAAATTGCTCTGCAGCTAAAGAAATTAAAGGATGCCAACGTACCCGTTTTATGGAGACCACTTCATGAAGCTGATGGTGGATGGTTTTGGTGGGGAGCGAGTGGCCCGGAAGCCTATAAAAGTCTTTATAAATGGATGTTTGAGCGGTTTACAAAGGAACATCAATTAAACAATTTAATTTGGGTCTGGAATGCACCGAATAAAGAATGGTACCCAGGAGATGATTATGTAGATATTGCAGGTGTTGATACATATGTTCCAAACGGTGAGTATGGACCGTTAAAATGCCCATTTGACCACCTGCAAGCACTAATAAATAATCAAAAACCAATTGCCTTAACAGAAAACGGACCGATTCCAGATCCGGAAAAGCTCATTAAAAGCCGGACACCTTGGTTATGGTATATGCCGTGGTACGGAGATTTTGTTTTTAACGGATTAAGCACTAGTGAAGAGCAGCTGAAAAAGGTGTACGATCATCCGTATTGTCTCACCCTTGAAGATTTACAAAGTGTAAGTTTAAAAGAATCATAAGTGGCAAAAAGAGGCTGGCTCCTTGAGCCATCCTCTTTCTGCTTCTCATGTAATCTAGCTCAAGTTATTTTGCTAGTTTCTTCATTAACTCTACCGCATTCTCCTTGTTTTCTGCACCCTTTTTAATAGCAGCAACAATTTGTGTTTCCTTCATATCAAATCCTTTGAAGATGCTCATGTCTTCAATGATGATTCCGTATAATTGCTCTGTTTTGTCCTCTTCAGTACTGCTAAATACAAGCTTGCTACTATCTACAGCTTCTTTTATCGAAGGATCAACCTGATCGATAGGCTGAAATACATCTGCTGCAACGAGCCGTTCATAATTAGCATAATCCATTAAGAAGATATCTGAATTGTCCTCAACAAGAGTAACGACACTTTTTTGCTGACTCGCAACATCCATTGAATCATTGACCGTTAAAGGTGAGTAGTTCAAGTTGACTGTGACTCGTTCCCAATCAGGAAATTGCGCTAAAATATTGTCAGCAACAGGCGTTGTTTCATTGCTAATATTAAAATACTCTCCTAGTAATAAGACGCGTACGTTTTCAGGTGGAAGATTTTCTAATGCTTTCTTTTCCTGGTAATTTTCAACAATTGTAAAGATGATTGAACCTAAAACTGCCAAGAGTACGAGAACACCAACGATATGAAGCTTGTAATAATAAAAGAAATGCCCTACCTTTTTTTTAAAGCTCTGTTCTTCAACAGGTGTAACCGAACCGTATTGTCTAAAGGTTTTAATTGTATTGTATGCTGTCGTTATTTCGTCCATATTTAGATCATTATTTGAAGTTTGTTCAGTTAATAGAGCGCGATTTCGTCTTACCCATACCATATATTGCTTTTCAACTTCTTCATCACTAGCAGTCTCGGAAACTCCCAATATTTTATATGCTTCGTTTATGTCCACGAAAATGCTCACTCCTTCTACCTATTGTTGTTCATGCAGTGTTGATTGTATTTAAATAGTTTGTTAAATCTATATATGTATTATATAAGGTAATTCCCAGAAAGGTAAGCGATTTCACTGATTGTTAGTCTCGCCTAGTTTTTTTGAAAATTTTTTAAAGTAAGAAATGATAAAAATTTGTACAAAGTTTTGATGTCAATGCTCATTTCCAATATGTCTTTTGCTTGCCAGTGCTGAACGAGGCGCTTGTACTCTATTTAGTTCAAACCTATCAATTATTATAACATAGGTTGTTATATAGGATGGATTATAATTAAGGAGCTGACTTACTACTAGTCCACATTAATTTCTTTTTTTTAAAGTCGTTTGCTGTATCTACAAAATGATATAGATGAAAATATGCTATTTATTGTAAAATGCAAGATAATAAAAGGGTGATTGGGGGAGCTGTAGTTGATTCAATATATTTCAAAGAGCTTACCTACAAAAGACCTGTATCTTAATCAGTTCGGATTTGAACAGTGTTCACCAGGGCATTATTTTGGACCTGCGATACGGGACTATTATTTAATTCATTACATAACAAAAGGAAAGGGAAGCTTTCGTGTCGGCGAGCATCTGTATGAATTAAAACGAGGACAGGGTTTTTTAATATGTCCAGATGCTGTAACCTTTTATCAGGCTGATAAAAAAGACCCTTGGCATTATTATTGGGTAGGGTTTAATGGTGAAAAAGCAGCTCAGTTTTTAAAGGAAGCAAATTTATCCCAAGAGAATCCCATTTTATCTTATACGAAAGATGGATTTTTCGAAGAGCAATTTGAAAAAATGTGTAAGGTAAAAAATGTTGAAAAGAATGGTGAATTAATGGGGTTAGGCTATCTGTATATCCTTTTGTCAGCATTAATTGAGTGTAATACTAAACTAGATTCGTTAAAAACATCAGGAAATAAGAAAAAGGAATATGTGAAACAAGTTCTTGATTTCATTTGTACCAACTATGCTAGTAAGATTACCGTAACAGAAATTGCTTCTGTGATTGGTTTAAATCGAAGCTACTTGAGCTCAATTTTTAAAGAAACAACACAATTAAGTATTCAGGAATATATCGTGCATTATCGAATTTCGAAGGCAAAAGAGCTGCTTGATAAGAAGGAGCTATTGATAGGTGATATTTCACGTTCAGTCGGTTACACTGACCCATTATTGTTTTCAAAAATATTTAAAAAGGTGAATGGTGTATCACCTTTGAATTATCGGAAGAAGCAGCAAAAAACATAAGTGGAGGCTACTGCTAAGTCAATAGAACGCAAAAAAACTAGAAACTTTTAGTGTTCTGAAAGGATGACGTGATATGAAAGGGAAAACGAATGCGATGAGACTGCTTGATTCAAAATAGATCATGTATGAAATCATCACATATGAGGTTGATGATGGTGAAATAAATGGGGTAGCTGTCGGAAAAAAAATAAATAAGCCAGTTGATATGGTTTATAAAACACTTGTTGCTAGATGGGACAAGTCCATTTATGTCTTTGTTATTCCAGTCGCAGAGGAGCTTGATTTAAAAAAAGCGGCAAAGGCATCTGGAGAAAAAAGGCTCGAGATGGTAGCAGTTAAGGACCTTTTAAAAGAAACAGGCTACATAAGGGGAGGCTGTTCTCCGATCGGTATGAAAAAAATATATCCGACCTATATCGATAAACGAGCAGCATTATTGGAAAAAATCATTGTAAGCGGCGGAAAAATTGGATTTCAAATCGAATTGAGCCCTAATGATTTAGTAGGTGTTGTGAATGCAAAATATGTTGATTTAATAAAATAAAATTTATAATATTTTTCAGTTGCTAAATAGGCCAAAATATACGTTTGAAATATATGCAAGAATTTGTTCAAAAAAAGTTCATTTTGATTAAGAAAATGGTTTCTTTTGGGGACAGTCCCTCATCATTATTGCGAGGGATTTGCAGTTTCGAAGGAGCCATTTTTTTATTTGGCCAATTTTCCCAAACGAAAATAAAAGAAATAGTTTGTGATCTTTTTCACATTATGGTAATATACTTTTCTGGAAGGAGATTTTTTTCATCTAATGATATTAATGGTGAAAATAAAGGAATTCGAAACCAATTAATCTTCCAAACAATAAATTCTTTTCCAAATTTGTTGAGAATTTGTGAAGAAACTTCGTCTAAATTTCGAAAATTGGTGAAAAATTGCTGAAAAATAGTTTTCAAGAGTTTCGTTTTTCTATTCATTTGTTAATATATGTAGGTGATATAAATCTTACATGAAATTTTCTATTTGTATTATGACTTGTCTTGAAAGGATGGTGAACATAGATGTTCAAAAAAATGAAGCCATTTTTTATGTTAGTTACAGGGCTATTATTTGTTATGGTTTTAAGTGGATGTAGCGAAATGGCGATATTTGACCCGAAAGGTCCAAATGCAGAAACATTACGTGACTTAATTATGCTATCAATCTACTTCATGATTGGAATTATGGTAGTTGTTTACGTCTTGTTTACCTTTGTGATTGTGAAATTTAGAGACCGTAAAGGCAGAGGGGATAAAGATTATGAACCGAACATGCACGGTAGCACAAAATTGGAAATTATCTGGACAATAATTCCGATTATTATCGTTGTTCTGCTTTCTATTCCAACTGTTAAGGCGCTTTATGAATTAAAAGAGCCACCAAAAGAAACGGCTCATATTGAACCGATCGTTATTCATGCAACATCAGCTGACTGGAAGTGGATTTTCTCTTATCCTGAGGAGAATATTGAAACAGTTAACTATGTTAATGTTCCAGAGGATCGTCCTGTTCTCTTCAAAATTACATCTGCTGATTCAATGAGTTCATTTTGGGTACCGCAAATCGGTGGTCAAGTGTATGGAATGCCAGGAATGGTAAATGAACTATACTTACAAGCAGATGAGCCAGGAACATATGAAGGACGTAACTCAAACTTTACTGGTCAAGAAATGGCAGACCATGAGTTTGAATTCCATGCTCTTAAAGAAGATGAGTATGAAGCTTGGGTGAAGGATACCCAAGAAAATGGAGAAAAATTAACAGAAGAAACATACGAAAAATTAATGATACCTGGAACAGTTGACGAAATGACATTTTCATCAACACATTTAGATTTCGTTGATCATGGAATCGATTCAGGTGTATATGCATTAAAAGTTCGTGAGAAATACGGAATCGAACAAAATAAACATGGTCATGAAGAAAAGGTTGACCTAGATGAACTAGAGCCAGTAAAAGATGTAGAAACACATACAGACGATAGTTCTAGTCATCATCATCACCACTAAGAGGGGAGGAACTGCTCATGTTTGATTTTATAAAGGATAATTTAATCCTTAATGATCCAATGCTTATCGGAGCGAACATTTCCATTGTTTTAACAATGATTGCGATAGTGTTCATTCTTACTTATTTTAAAAAGTGGAAATGGCTTTGGACAGAATGGTTAACAACAGTTGACCATAAGAAAATTGGAATTATGTACATTATCGCGGCGGTTATTATGTTATTCCGTGGTGGTGTCGATGCATTATTAATGAGAGCTCAACTAACAGTTCCTAATAATGAATTTTTAACATCACAGCACTATAATGAAATTTTTACAACACATGGTACGATCATGATTATTTTCATGGCAATGCCATTTATTATGGGATTAATGAACGTTGTTATTCCACTCCAAATTGGAGCTAGAGACGTTGCATTCCCTTATTTGAACGCACTAAGCTTTTGGGCATTTTTCTTTGGAGCGATTCTTTTTAATATTTCCTTCGTGTTCGGTGGATCACCAGATGCAGGTTGGACGAACTATGCTCCATTAGCTATTGAAGGTAGCTCAGGGCCAGGTATTAACTATTACCTACTCGGTCTGCAAATATCTGGTATCGGAACGTTACTTACAGGTATTAACTTTATCGTAACAATTATTAAAATGCGTGCTCCAGGTATGACATTAATGAGAATGCCAATGTTTACTTGGACAGGATTAATTACAGCATTTATTATCGTGTTTGCATTCCCGGTATTAACTGTTACATTAGCCTTAATGACATTTGACCGATTGTTCGGCTCACATTTCTTTACAATGGCTGATGGTGGTATGCCGATGCTTTGGGCAAACCTATTCTGGATTTGGGGACATCCTGAAGTATATATCGTTATTTTACCAGCGTTTGGTATTTTCTCTGAAATCTTTGCAACATTTGCGAAGAAAACATTATTTGGTTATAAATCAATGGTTGTTTCAATCGTATCGATTTCATTCTTAAGTATGTTAGTTTGGGTTCACCACTTCTTTACAATGGGTGGCTCTGCTGCAGTTAACTCAGTGTTCTCGATTACGACGATGGCGATTGCGATTCCAACCGGTATTAAAATCTTTAACTGGTTATTAACCCTTTATAAAGGGAAAATTGAATTTACAGTTCCGATGTTATGGTCTGTAGGGTTTATTCCGACATTCCTTATCGGAGGGGTAACAGGGGTAATGCTTGGTATGGCAGCAGCTGACTTCCAATACCATAACAGTTACTTCCTAGTAGCTCACTTCCATTACACATTAATTTGTGGTACTGTATATGCTTGTTTTGCTGGATTCGTATTCTGGTATCCAAAAATGTTCGGTCATAAATTAAACGAACGATTAGGAAAATGGGTATTCTGGTTATTCAATATCGGATTTAATGTATGTTTCTTACCACAATTCTTATTAGGTTTCGACGGTATGCCAAGACGTATTTACACATACGGACCTGAAGATGGCTGGACTGGACTAAACGTTGTATCAACAATCGGTGGTCTCTTAATGGGTGTTGCCTTTATTATTCTTGTATATAACGTATACTACAGCTTCCGTTATTCAAAACGTGAAACTTCAGGCGATCCATGGGGTGTTGGCCGTACATTAGAATGGGCAACATCATCAGCTGTTGCACCACACTATAACTTTGCGGTAACACCAGAAGTAAAAGGACTTGACGCTTTCTGGTTAATGAAACAAGAGAAAAAAGCAGGTAAGAAGGAAAAAGTTGAATATAAACCAATTCATATGCCAAGCAATGCGGGTACACCTTTTGTCATCTGTGTATTCTTCTTTATTGCAGGATTTGGTCTAGTATTCAAATTGTGGTGGATGGCAATTCTTGGCGGTATCGGAATTTTAGCATGCATGGCATTACGTTCATTACGTTCTCATAAAGAAGATGAAGGATTCTATGTCAGCGTGGAAGAAATTATACAAACAGAACAGAATAAGGAGGCGTGAGTTTATGGCACAAGTAAATAGTAATATGAGTCCTAACACGCCCTTGGAATATCAATCTAGTATTGGTAGATTGAATATATTTGGATTCTGGGTCTTCTTGGGCGCTGAAATGGCATTATTTGCAACAATCTTTGCAACATTTTTTGTACTAAATGGCAACACAGGCGGAGGTCCTCTGCCTGGTGAGCTATTCGACTTGAAGAATACAATGATCATGACATTACTTTTGTTAACAAGTAGTTTTACGAGTGGCTTAGCTATTCATGAAATGAGAAGAAACAATACAAAGTCAATGGTCATTTGGACAATTATTACATTATTGTTCGGTTTAGGATTTTTATATTTAGAAATTGAAGAGTTTGTTCACCTTGTTCATGAAGGTGCAACAATCGGTACGAATGCATACTGGTCTAGCTTTTATTTCTTAACAGGTACACATGGACTTCACGTATCTATCGGGATTTGCTGGATTACATTAATTCTTTTACAAATAAAAAGTAGAGGTTTAACACCAGATACAGCTAAAAAGGTATTTATCTCAAGTTTATACTGGCACTTTTTAGACTTTGTATGGATTTTCGTCTTTACTGGTGTATACCTATTAGGGATGGTGGGATCATGAGTAGTAAAGCAAATAATCACCATTTTCCATGGATGCAAATTATCGGATTTTTACTTTCAGTTGGCCTAACTTTCCTAGCAGTATGGGTTGGACTTGATGCAGGCTTAGCAATGAACACAATCATTGTTATCGTTTTTGTACTTGCATTTTTACAAGCTGCGATTCAGTTATTTATGTTCATGCACGTAACAGAAGGTGAAGGTGGATGGCAAGTAGGTAAAATGCTATCAGCTACATTTATTGCACTTGTTATTGTTGTCGGTTCCGTTTGGGTTATGACATCAATGCACTAATAAATATAGAATCGACTGAGAGATGACTTTCTAAAGTTACTAATAAAAGCCTCGGCTAAAGGGTATTGACCTTTAATCGAGGCTTTTTATTTTGCATTCCTCACATTATAAAGTGAAATTGTTACTTTAGACTCTTCATATAAAGCGATTAGTAGCCCTGTTCTCAAAGGGTTATTAGAGCATATCAGCTGGATAAAGAACAAGCTCTTCATCACTATATAAGAAAAAGTATCTAGAAAAATATAAAAATAATATTGTACAAACCTATTTTCTATGATATATTTTATTTGCAAGTTAAGTGCAAACGATTTCGCAAATAGTTGCACAAATGTAGACGTATACATATTAAATATAAGCGAGAATAATGTAGAAAATTCAGTTATTTTCGGGGATTAATATGTTGATCAATTCGTTTATATTGCTTGTTAGTGCAATCGTTTTCCTTGATTGATGCACAAAATAAATATACGGGGGTATTAAGATGGGTAAAAAGAAATTCTTTTTAGGGCTTTTCTCTATTTTATTTCTTGTAAGCGTTGTATTAACTGGCTGCTCTTCTTCTGATGATGCTGGTTCGGGAGATGGTGGCTCAGATGGAGATAAAGTCACATTAGATGTGTTTCAATTCAAAGTTGAGTTTAAGGATCAGTTCGAAGATGTAGCAAAGCAATATGAAGAAGCAAATCCTGGTGTGAAAATTAACATTCAAACTGTTGGTGGTGGAGAAGATTACGGTGCAGCATTAAGATCAAAATTTGCATCTGGTGATGAACCAGCAATCTTCAACATTGGTGGACCAACTGATGTTATTGACTGGGAAGATAACCTAGCTGATTTAACAAATACAAAGGCTGCAGGTGCAGCGCTTGAAGGTACACTTGATGGAGTGACAAAAGACGGTAAAGTTTTAGGATTACCATTTAACCAAGAAGGATATGGTTTAATCTACAATACAGAAATTTTTGAAAAAGCAGGGATTAATCCTGATGATATTAAAGATATGGCTTCATTAGAAGCTGCTGTAAAAACGTTAGATGAGAAAAAAGGTGACCTTGGTCTTGATGCTGTATTCGCATTACCAGCAAAAGAAACTTGGGTAACTGGTCAGCATTTAGCAAATGCATTTATTTCACCTGAATTTGATGGAAACGTAACAAAAGCATTTGAATCGAAAACAATTGGCTTTGAATATAGCGATGCAATGAAGGCATTCGTTGATTTACAAAACAAATATTCTGTACAACCTACAGTAAGCCTTGATTATTCTCAACAAGTTGAAGAATTATTCTCAACTGGTAAAGTTGCGATTATTCAACAAGGTAACTGGGTATATGGCTCTATCGCTGGCATTGATGAAGAGCTAGCTAACAGCAAGGTTGATTTCTTACCAATTCCTGTTCCAGGCTACAAAGAAGATTCTATTCCTGTTGGCGTACCAATGTACTGGGCTGTAAATAGCCAAAAGGATAAAAAGGTTGTAGAGGAAGCAAGCAAGTTTTTAGATTGGTTATATACATCTGACGAAGGAAAAGAAGTTGTAATAAACGATTTCAAATTCGTTCCTGCATATGAAGGGTATGATGCATCAAAAATTAGTGATCCATTATCAAAAGCAGTTTATGAATACTCAGAAGCTGGAAAAACAATTGGCTGGACATTCAGTGGTTATCCATTGAACTGGGCGCAAAATGTTCTTGGAGCAAATATCCAAAAATATTTACTTGAAGAAGCATCATGGGATGACATCATCAACGATTCTAAAAAGCAATGGGAAGAAGCAAGAGCCGAATAAATGTAAGTAGAAATGAGATTTGCTAGGGTCAGTCTCCTTTTAAAAAGGGACTGGCCTCTAATTAAAAAAGTGGGTCATTCCATAATGGAAGGCAAGTGATGCTATCTATTATGGAGTGCCTTACTTGTTCATCGTGCAGGGCGCTGAAAAAATAAAAATGAAAAAATTTGAACTTGAATGGTATCGTTCATTTATTGCTGAACAAGGTTCTAATTTACATCATGTGGAGGGATTATACATGCGTACTAGGGATTTGGCCTACTGGTTGTTTTTAGCTCCGGTGTTACTAGCATTATTATTAGTAATCATCGTGCCCTTATTAATAGGTGTTTATTATTCATTTACAGATTGGAATGGAATTAAAGTAGGTTCATTTGTTGGACTTGAGAATTATATCGATGCATTTAAGGATAAGGAATTTCTCGCATCTCTTTGGTTCACAGTGAAATTTTCTGTTGTATCGATAATCTTTACAAATGTAATTGGTTTAGGGTTAGCCCTTATTGTAACAACAAAAATTAAATCTAGTAAATTGTTAAGAACGGTCTTTTTTATGCCGAACTTAATTGGTGGATTAATTCTAGGGTTCATTTGGCAATTTATCTTCATTAAAGTTTTTGCTGGTCTCGGTGATATCCTTGGAATAGAGGGGTTAAAAGGCTGGTTATCTACTACTGAAACTGGTTTTTGGGGCTTAGTTATTTTAATGAGCTGGCAAATGGCAGGTTATATTATGATTATCTATATTGCCTACTTAGAAGGCCTACCAGGAGAATTATTAGAAGCTGCTGAAATTGATGGAGCGGGCCCTTTCAAAAAATTCCGTTATGTGATATTTCCATTAGTTGCTCCGGCATTTACAGTTAGTATGTTCTTAACATTATCGAATTCTTTTAAACTATATGACCAAAACCTTTCATTAACTGCAGGTGGTCCTTTTAATTCAACACAAATGGTTGCGATGGAAATTTTTAAAACAGCGTTTGGTGAAACAGAAATGGCGTTTGCACAATCTAAAGCAGTTATTTTCTTCATTATCGTTGCCGTGATTTCATTAACACAAGTGTATATCAACAAGAAACGGGAGGTTGAAATGTAATGCGGAGAAAAAGCCTTCTACCTATAGAAATTTTAGGGATAATCCTTGGATTGCTATGGTTATCACCCTTTTATTTGATGATAGTTAACTCATTTAAAACAAAAAAAGAGATTTTTACAGATGTTTTAAAATTACCTAGTGAATTTACGTTTGATAACTATATTGAAGCGTTTGAAGAGCTTGATTTTATGCATACACTAGTAAACTCTCTCATCATTACCGTTATAAGTGTTGTCATTATCGTCATCTTTTCATCAATGGCTGCATATGCGTTATCTCGTAATAAAAGCAAAACAAGTACAGTTTTATTTATGTTATTTGTTGCAGCGATGTTAATACCTTTCCAATCGGTAATGATTCCACTTATTACGGTATTCGGGCAGGCGGATATGCTAAATCGTGTGGGACTTATTTTCATGTATCTAGGCTTTGGTAGCAGCTTATCGATCTTCCTATTCCATGGGACGTTAAATGGAATTTCTAAATCATTAGATGAAGCTGCAATTATTGATGGCTGTAACAAGTTCCAAGTTTTTTGGTACATTATCTTCCCGATGCTTAAACCGATAACTGTAACGGTTGCGATTTTAAACATTATTTATATTTGGAATGACTACTTATTACCATCATTAGTTATTAACCAAGAGGGATTACAGACAATTCCTTTAAAAATGTTCTTCTTCTTTGGAGAGTATACGAAGCAATGGCACCTAGCTTTGGCAGGTTTAACAATTGCAATTATCCCAGTTATTCTCGTTTATTTCTTTGCGCAACGCGAGATTATTAAAGGGATGACAGAGGGAGCTGTTAAGTAAGTAGAAACGTATCATGCTCCATGAGCTATATAATTTCTTCTTACTAAAGAAAGAGCTATCGTAAAATATGCTTGCATCCCAAGGGGTCTCCGCTTTTCTTCTAATTGAAAAGCGGAGTTCCTGCAAATATCTAATGAAGAAGATTTTTTGAGGATACCGTTTCCAAGTATTTGTTTCTTAAGTAAAATAGAAGAATATATAACTAAAAGAAAATAAGAACTTATTGTAGATTTGTATTAATTAAATTATAAAAAAGGGGTTCTCTTTCTTATAAAGGGGCAGCTCCATAAGAGACAGCTTGAGGGTAAGGTGGTTGTTAAAATGATCGTTACAATAAAAGATGTTGCCAAAAAGGCAAATGTTGCACCTTCTACGGTGTCAAGGGTGATCGCGAATAGCCCGCGTATAAGTGAAAAAACGAAAAAGCGTGTTCGTGAAGTGATGGAGGAGCTAGGATATTATCCAAACTTTCAAGCGCGTAGTCTTGCTGCAAAAAGTACGCAATCTATTGGAGTCATTATGCCAAATTCGGCTTACCATGCATTCCAAAATCCATTCTTCCCAGAAGTATTAAGAGGAATAAGTAAAAATGCCCATGCGAATAAATATGGAATTTATTTATCAACAGGATCAACGGAAGAAGAGATTTATGCAGAAGTAACGTCTATGGTTCAAGGGAGACGTGTTGATGGTGTTATCCTCCTCTATTCACGAATCAATGATAAAACGATGAAATTTCTACAGGAAACTAATTTTCCTTTTACGGTCGTTGGGCGTCCTGATCAAAATGAAGAGCGAATTACCTTTGTTGATAACGATAACATTTTCATAACAAAGCAAGTAACAAAATATTTAATCGAGCTCGGTCATCGTCATATTGCATTTGTAGGTGGCAGCCTTGACTTTGTTGTGACAATTGACCGCCTTAATGGATATAAGCTAGCCCTTAATGAAGCAGGTATACCTTTTAATAAAGACTATATGGTACATGAAGAATTTATTAAAGATAATGGAAAAGAAGCGCTAAAATCACTTATGTCTTTAGATTCACCTCCTACTGCGCTTGTGACACAGGATGATCTTATAGCATATGAAATGATTAGTCATTTAGGAGACATGAACATTAAAGTGCCTGAAGATATTTCAATTGTTAGTTTCAATAACTTAATGCTCTCAGAACATTCAAAACCACCATTAACATCAGTTGATATTTGTATTGACCAGCTAGGTTTTGAAGCAACGAGCTGCCTTATTGAAAAAATAGAAAAGCCTGATACATTACCAAAGAGAATTACGATCCCAACGAAATTTATTGAGAGAAAATCATGTGAACGAAGACAATCATAATTTGATAAATAATTAGGTTAAAGAGAGGAATCAACATGAAGAAAGCATGGTGGAAAGAAGCCGTAGCCTATCAAGTTTATCCAAGAAGCTTTATGGATTCAAACGGTGACGGAATCGGAGATCTTCAAGGGATGATTTCCAAATTAGATTATATTAAAGAGCTCGGAATTGATGTCATTTGGATTTGTCCGATGTACAAATCTCCAAATGATGACAATGGATACGATATAAGCGATTATCAGGATATTTTAGATGAATTCGGAACAATGGCTGATTTTGATGAGCTTTTAGCTGAGGTCCATAAACGCGGGATGAAGCTAATTATCGATTTAGTGATAAATCATACGAGTGACGAGCATCCATGGTTTATTGAATCACGCTCGTCAAAGGATAATCCAAAGCGAGATTGGTATATTTGGCGGGACGGAAAGGATGGAAAAGAGCCAAATAACTGGGAAAGCATTTTTAATGGTTCGGCATGGGAATATGATGAAAAAACAGGTCAATATTATATGCACATCTTTTCAACAAAGCAGCCTGATTTAAATTGGAAGAACGAAGAGGTTCGTCATTCTTTATATCAGATGATCAATTGGTGGCTTGACAAAGGAATTGATGGATTCCGAGTCGATGCGATTAGCCATATTAATAAAGAAGAAGGCCTAAAGGATATGCCGAATGAAAAAGGTCTAAAATATGTCCCATCCTATGAAAAACATATGAACGTTGAGGGAATCCATAAATATTTAAAGGAATTAAAGGAAGAAACCTTTGTGAAATATGATATTATGACCGTTGGTGAGGCGAATGGTGTTAGCGCTGACAATGAAAAGGATTTGGATGAATGGGTCGGCGAGGAAAATGGGAAGTTCAATATGGTCTTCCAATTTGAGCATTTAACTTTATGGGATGCAAGCAAGAAAAAGAAATTAGATATAATAGAATTAAAGGATGTTTTATCGAGATGGCAAAAAGGTCTTGAAAATAAAGGGTGGAATGCATTATTCATCGAAAATCATGACCAGCCGCGAAGAGTCTCAACATGGGGAAATGATGAGGAATATTGGTATGAAAGTGCGACTGCATTAGGAGCAATGTATTTCCTTATGCAAGGAACACCGTTTATCTATCAAGGCCAGGAAATAGGTATGACAAATGTGAAATTCAATCATATTGAAGACTATAATGATGTTGCCACAAAAAATCTCTATCGTTTTAAACGTGAGGAAGGTATGTCACATAAAGAGGTTATGGAAATCATTTGGGCATCAAGCAGAGATAATTCGCGAACGCCAATGCAATGGTCTTCTGAAGTCAATGCAGGTTTTACAACTGGGACACCATGGATAGGAATAAATGAAAACTATAAAGAAATTAATGTAGCTGCTCAACAGGAAAATAACCGTTCAGTGCTGCAATTTTATAAAAATATGATTCGCTTAAAAAAGGCAAATGAAGTATTCACATATGGAACATATAATCTTATCCTTGATGATCACCCACAAATATATGCTTATACACGAACAACAGAAGATAATCAAGTTGTAGTGTTTGCAAATCTTTCAGAAACGATGGCGACTTGGGAGGAACATTTAGCTTTCCATGTTCATTCTAACGACCTTTTGTTAGCGAATTACGAAGTAGAAGACCATGATTCTGTGAATGTTTTCACATTGAAGCCATATGAAGCAAGAGTATATCGAATCAAATCATAAGAGAGAAGGATATCACTAATTTAATGTGGTATCCTTTTTTCTTTGGAAACTATTAAAACAGGTTAACCTGGCTCCGTTATCACGGATTTCTATTTATTGTAAGCATAGCAAATGCTTACAGTAAAAAAGCTATGGTAAGATGAAAAGGATTGACGTGAGGGAGTGAATAAACATGGCTCAACATGATTTTACTGAAGGGAAAGTTGGAAAGCAAATATGGTTATTTTCCCTTCCTATCATGCTAACAAACTTATTGCAAGTTTCCTATCAGTTTATCGATAGCTTATGGGTTGGTAATCTATTAGGAGCAAATGCTTTAGGGGCTATTTCTGTTTCAAGTACAATTATTTTCACGATACTATCGTTCATTATAGGAATTAATAATGCAACATTAACAATCCTATCTCAGCATAAAGGACAAGAGAATGATGAAGGATTAAAAAGCTATGTAAATGCCTTTGTTGTCGTCCTTTTATTTTTATCAATTGCGTTAGGGATAATTGGCTATTTATGTTCAGAATGGCTCGTAACAATGCTTGGGACACCAGAATCAATGATTTCTGATGCAACTGTGTATTTGCAAATCAATTTTATTGGAATCCTCTTCTTATTTGGCTATAACTTCATTGGAACGGTGATGCGTGCACTTGGTGATAGCAAAACACCAATCCGTTATGTTGCGATCGCTGTTGTATTAAATGCAATTCTTGATCCGATTTTTATTCATAGCTTTAATTTAGGAATTGATGGTGCTGCATATGCAACTGTTATCTCACAAGGAGTTGCATTTTTGTACGGGATGATTGACTCTATTAAGAGACGTCTTGTTCCCTTTACGATGCCAAAATTACCGAAAAGAAATGAAGTCTTCACAATCTTAAAGCTAGGTATTCCATCAGGTCTACAAATGACCGTGATTTCAGCTGGTGTGATGGCGATAATGGGTGTTGTCAACACGTTTGGTGATAATGTTGTAGCGGGATTTGGAGCAGCGCAACGATTAGATAGTATTATTATGCTCCCGGCGATGGCACTCGGGACGGCTGTAAATAGTATGGCAGGGCAAAATATAGGTGCGGGAAAATGGAATCGTGTCCATCAGATTGCCAAATACGGTGTCCTAATGAATTTGTTCATTATGTTTATCATTAGTTTTATAGTTGTTGGATGTGCAAAGCTTGCAATCGGTCTATTTATTGATGAGGAAGCAGCCGTTCATTTTGGGATGAGGTATTTGCAAATTATTGCCTTCTTTTATCCGTTTTTAGGTATTAATTTTATTTTAAACGGAATTGTTAGAGCTGCAGGAGCGATGCTGCAAGTTCTAGTCCTAAATCTTATTTCGTTTTGGGTATTAAGAGTCCCGTTAACTTATTTATGTTCCCTATCGTTAGGAGAGAATGGCATTGCAGTTGGAATGGGTGTCAGCTTTGTCATTAGCAGTGCTTTTGCCTATGGATATTATAAATATGGGAAATGGACGGAAATGAAAATAACTAAAATAGAGAAAGGATAATAATGTGATTAATCAGAAAAATTACTGAAAAATCATTTAACTGCCTTGACACTTGCTCTATTTATCGTCATAATAGGTGAAAATTAAGAATTGCTTAAAGATGGTATAGAAAAAGCAATAAAATCCACGTATAATAAAATTAAGAATAAACATTGAACGTATATAGAGGACTAGTAGGCGTCCCTTTTTGTTACAGAGAGTGAAGTTTAAAGCTGGAAGACTTCATACAATAAAGCCGCTGAACCTACCTCTTTTAGTCCTATGTAAACATAGGCGTTTCCCAGCGTTAATGGGTAAAGTGGGATGTTGGTAGCAACATCCAAGCAAGGTGGTACCACGGAAGCAGAGCTCCTTTCGTCCTTATTTATTAGGATGAAAGGAGCTTTTTTATATTAAGTTACATCCGTAGGTAAGAGAATGTTACGGAGGAGAAATAATCATGGAAAAGAAGCGGATCGTTGTCAAAATTGGCAGTAGCTCATTAACGAATGCGAAAGGACAAATTGACCAAGAAAAATTTTCTGATCATGTGCAGGCTGTAGCGATGCTTAGAGAAGCAGGACACGAGGTATTGCTCGTTTCATCAGGTGCAGTAGCTGCTGGCTTCGCTCGATTAGGCTATCCAACTAGACCAACAACTTTAAAAGGAAAGCAAGCTGCAGCTGCAGTTGGGCAAAGTTTACTTGTCCAATCTTATATAGACATGTTTGCTCAATATAACATTGTACCTGCGCAAATCTTGTTAACAAGGAATGACTTTTCGAAACAGGAGCGATACAAAAATGCATATGCGACAATATCGGAATTGCTGGAGCGTGGAATTTTACCGATAATAAATGAAAATGACACGGTTTCAGTTGAGGAGCTTACCTTTGGAGACAATGATATGCTTTCGGCACTCGTAAGTGGGTTAATCCACGCAGACCAGCTCATCATTCTAACAGATATTAATGGCTTGTATGATGAAAATCCACGAAAAAATCCGTTAGCAAAAAAAATTGACTACTTACCGGAAGTTACGGATGAAATGCTAAATGCCGCTGGTGGCTCAGGCTCAAAGGTAGGAACAGGTGGAATGAAATCAAAGCTGATGGCTGCTAAAACAGCGATATCATTAGGTGTTCAAGTGTTTATCGGATTAGGGAAGGGCAAGGAAAAGCTTCTTACGATTCTTCATGGTGATGGAGATGGAACATATATCGGGAAGGAAGGGCTATCTTCCATTAATAACAGTAGACAATGGATTGCATTTCATTCAGAGGTATCAGGTTGGATCTATGTTGATCAAGGAGCAGAGGAAGCGTTATTATACAAAGGAAAAAGCTTGCTTCCCGCTGGAATCTTCAATTTTACTGGAAGCTTTCAAAAAGGTGATGTCGTTGAAGTAATTGGCCCAAATGGAATTCTTGGAAAAGGTGAAGTGCTTTTCTCTGCAGAGGAATTACAAAAAATCATGGGGAAAAGAAGCGAAGAATTAAGTAAAGATGAGGTTTTATCATCGATCGTTGTTATTCATCGTAATAAATGGGTAAAAGCATAGAGGGAGGAGATCAAACATGAGTGAAGTATTAGAAAAAGGTAAAGCCGCGAAAAAAGCAAGTTTTGTAATGGTAGATATGTCAACGGAAGCAAAGAATGAAGCATTAGCTAAAATTGCAGAGCAATTACTTGTAGACAAGGAATTCATTATTCAAGAAAATCAAAAGGATCTTGAAGCAGGACGAAAAAATGGCTTATCAGAAAGTGTTCTTGATCGCATCATGCTTAATGAAAAACGGATTACAGATATGGCGGAGGCAATCCAGTTGTTAATCCAATTGAAGGATCCAGTAGGTGATACATTAGAAACGATAGAAAAGGAAAATGGCCTCCTTATTAAGAAAAATCGCGTGCCAATCGGAGTTATTGGGATGATTTATGAGGCAAGACCAAACGTAACGGTTGATGCTGCTACATTGACGTTAAAAACAGGAAATGCGGTCATTTTAAGAGGAAGCTCTTCTGCAAGCTTTTCAAACAAGGCATTAATGAAGTCTATCCATAAAGCACTAGAAGCTAGTCAGGTTCCTGTTGAGGCGATTCAATTAATTGAAGATACGAGCAGAGAAACAGCAAAGGATCTGTTTCATATGAAGGAATATCTGGATGTTTTAATTCCTCGCGGTGGAAAGAATTTAATTGACACTGTTGTAAGGGAAGCAACTGTTCCAGTACTTGAAACAGGAGCGGGGAATTGTCACGTATTTATTGACCAAACGGCAGATTATAAAATGGCCGAAAGCATTGTAATCAATGGCAAAACTCAGCGTCCATCGGTTTGTAATTCTATTGAATCACTATTAATTGAGGAAAACTGGTTTGCTCGCTATGGTAAGGAATTACTTGAAGCAATCCATGATCGTGATGTTGAAATATACGGTGATGAAGCTGTGAAAAGTCTATTTGGTGCAGCAAAACCTGCTACAGAAGAGGATTGGTACGCTGAGTATCTTGCTTTATCCATAAGTGTGAAGGTCGTAAAAACTGTTGATGAAGCAATCCAGCATATTAATAAATATGGTACAAATCATTCTGAAGCAATTATTACTGAAAATGAAGAGCATGCAAATAAGTTTTTAAATAAAGTTGATGCAGCTGCAGTTTATCATAATGCATCAACCCGTTTTACAGATGGTTCAGAGTTCGGATACGGAGCAGAGATCGGAATCAGTACCCAAAAGCTACATGCTAGAGGACCAATGGGATTAAATGCTTTAACATCAACGAAGTTTTTTGTTTATGGTAATGGGCAAATTCGTAATTAAATAGATAAATAGAGGGATTGTCTAAAAGAGCAAATGTCATCCCCACCAATCATAAAGCTATAAAAGGTTTGGTGGGGATTGACTAGCAGAGGAGGACAGCCCTTTTTTACATCTTAAAACTATCGTTTATAGTAACAGTTAGGAGGCTTTAAGACATTGGAGCATATCCGCTTTTATCCTCAAGGTGATCAAGCAATTACTGTTAGTTTTGGAGATGAAATCAATCAAGAGCTTCATGAGGAAATTATTAGCCTCACGAAGCTTTTGGATTTAGAGCCTTTTCCAGGAATGATTGAAGTCGTTCCGAGCTTTACAGCAGTAACGATTTACTACAGCCCTTTTGACGTGAAAAGGAAGTATTTGAACTTATCGATTTATGAAGACGTTGTCATGCAAATAAAGCAAAAGCTACAAAGCAAGAAGGTGTCGCGAAATGATCCACCTACAATAATAACAATCCCTGTTTGCTATGGTGGTGAATATGGACCAGATCTTACTGAAGTTGCGCGATACCATAAGCTTTCAGAGTCAGACGTAATCAGGCTTCATTCAAATCATGAATATGTTGTTTATATGGTCGGGTTTACACCAGGTTTTCCTTATTTAGGTGGCATGTCAGAGCGTCTTGCAACCCCGAGAAAACAAACGCCAAGAGTAGCGATCCCGGCAGGGAGTGTTGGGATTGGTGGAAGGCAGACAGGAATTTATCCTCTTGAAAGTCCTGGAGGCTGGCAAATCATTGGACGTACCCCGTTAAAGCTTTTTAATTATAACAGAAACGAACCAACCCTTTTAAAGGCAGGGGATATTGTTCGCTTTAAACCGATAACAGCTGAACAATATGATGAATGGGATGGTGAATGAACGTGAAGTTAAAGATTCTTGACCAAGGTTTGTTAACGACAGTTCAAGATTTAGGAAGAAATAAATTCCAACAATTTGGGGTTAGTGGTTCAGGTGTGATGGATGAAATGGCAGCAAGAATTGCCAATGTCCTAATAGGTAATAAAGAAAATGATGCTGTATTAGAATTAACGATAATTGGTCCAACCATTCAGTTTGAACATGGTTGTGTAATCGCAGTATGTGGTGCAGATCTGTCAGCAACAATTGATCATCAGCCAATTCCATTATGGAGACCTATTTATGTGAAAGAAGGTGCAATTCTTCGATTTGGACGGCCGATTCAAGGATGTAGAGTTTATTTAGCTGTTGCGGGAGGAATTGATGTTCCAATCGTTATGAATAGTCGTAGTACGTATAGTAGAGGAAGATTTGGAGGATATAAAGGACGTCCGCTGCAACGTGGGGATGTAATAAAATGCTCTCCTCATTATTCTAGCATGACAAATAAGCTACACAGTTATTTTAAAAGGAGAATCAATGCATCTTCATATATGACGGTAAACTGGACTATCCCATTTTTCTTCAGTTCATATGTAAACAACCATCATGAAATTAACTTTATAAAGGGGCCTCAATTTGCCCAGTTTACTAAAGAGGCAGTTGCCAAATTTGAATCTGCCTCCTATACAGTTTCGCCAAATTCCGATCGAATGGGCTACCGAATGCAAGGGCCTGCTTTACAGTTAGCTGCTCCACAAGATCTTTTATCAGAAGCTGTACCAAAAGGAACAATTCAAGTTCCAGAAGATGGTCAGCCAATTGTATTAATGTCTGATCGGCAAACGATTGGAGGGTACCCTAAAATCGGTTATGTTGCGACAATTTCTATGCCGTCATTAGCTCAAGTAATGCCAGGTGAAAAGCTTACATTTAAAAGAATATCAATAGAAACAGCGCAAAATGAATTAATCAAAAGAGAACGTGAATTTTTGCTTTTAAAAACGAGTCTCGCATTAAAAATAAGGGGGCTTTCTTATGCGAAAAATTGATCTTAATTGTGATATGGGAGAGAGTTTCGGGAGCTATTCATTTGGCGCCGATCATGAGCTCATCTCGTTTATTTCCTCAGCCAATATTGCCTGTGGGTTTCATGCAGGTGACCCGACAACGATGAAAAAAACAGTCAGACTTGCACTGGAGCATTCAGTGAAAATTGGTGCACACCCAGGGTTCGATGATATAAAGGGGTTTGGTCGCAGAACGATCTCGATAACACCTGAGGAGGCGTACGATATAGTTCTATATCAAATCGGAGCTCTTAATGGTTTCGTTACTGCTGAAGGTGGGAGGCTGCACCATGTTAAACCACATGGTGCACTCTACAACATGGCTGCAGTGAATAAAAAGTTAGCAGAAGCTATTGCGATGGCCATTTATAAAATAAACCGAGAGCTTATTTTGTATGGGCTATCTGGAAGTGAGCTAATTGCAGCTGGAGAAAAGTATGGCTTGAAAACAGCAAATGAAGTATTTGCAGACCGAACGTATCAAGCGGATGGTACTTTAACACCACGAAATGAAGAGGCTGCCTTAATCAACAATGAGACAACTGCTGTTGAACAGGTGTTAAAAATGATCAAAACAAATAAAGTGATGACAACAGGAGGGAAGGAAATCTCAATTCAGGCTGATACGATTTGTATTCATGGAGATAGTGAGCATGCGGTTCGGTTTGCTAAGAAAATCTATTATGCATTACAAGAGCATAAGATTAACATAAAGGCGGTTTAACAAAGCAGCTTATCTCAAACATTCGTATAATACTGAAAAAATAGATTGATAGTTAGGCATGGTGATACAGTGGAATTTATTACAGTATTAATCCCAATTTTCTTTATTTTTGGTATCGGATTTGTTGGTCAGAAGCTGATCGGATTTGATACAAAGCCATTATCGGTTATGGCGATTTATTTAATGTTGCCGTTTTTAGCCTTTCAAACGTTTTATGCAGCAGAGCTAACAATGGATTATGCAATCATGACGTTATATACAGTTGGCCTCGCTTTTTGTATCATCGTTTTCATTTACTTCATCGCCTTTATTAGAGGGTACTCGCTTAAACGCACATGCAGCATGATTTTAGCTTCTGCTTTCATGAATAATGGGAATTATGGAACACCGCTTATCTTTTTTGCTTTTGGTGAAGCAGGGTTACATTATGCCGTCATCATTATGGTCATTCAGCAATTATTAATGTGTACAGTTGGCGTATATTATGCTGCAAAAGGCTCACCTGAAGGCGGTGGCATGAAAAAGGCATTTAAGGAGGTTGTAAAAGTACCAATTGTATATGGTGCGATCCTAGGTATTACTTTTCAATTTTTACACATTCCAGTTAGTGGGTCGTTTATGGAAGCAATCGAAATGGTTGGAAATGCATCTATCCCAACGATTATGATTATTCTTGGAATGCAGCTTGCAAACATATCTGCAAAAAAAATCGAGATTGCACCTTTGTCACTGTCGTTAAGCTTACGATTATTACTATCTCCTGTCATTGCTTATGTCATTACGCTATTCCTCCCGATCGATGATTTACTAAAGCAAATTATGATTGTTTTATCGGCAATGCCAACTCCTGCAAATACTACAATGTATGCCTTGCAATATGATACAGAGCCGCAATTTGTTTCAACGGCAACTCTCTTTAGCACAGTATTAAGTTTAGTTACGTTACCTGTTGTGTTATATGTTTCAGGGGTACTGTATGGTTAGAGAGCGTTTCGTTTTTATTAGCTAAGCATAATGTAGTTAACCTCCTATTCTATAAGAAGGAGGTTTTTTTATATGCTCTTATTAAAGAAAGGAAATCGACAACAACGTTTCACAGAGCCAAATTTTATTAGAAATGAATCTATTTCATAATGGCTGAATCAACCAATAACATGACGTAATTGACCATGAATTTGCCCTCGGTTGCCTTTATGATATTAATAGGGAAATAGACAAATCAATGCTTTTAAAAGACGAAAAGGGGGGATAGCACTTGAAAATCATTATGATCTCACTTGATACATTAAGGGCAAAGCGTTTAGGCTGCTACGGGTATGAGTTATCAACAAGCCCATACATTGATCAGATTGCTAAACAAGGTGTCCTTTTTGAACAGGCCTTCGCCTCTGATATACCAACAGAGGTTGCGCATACTAGTATATTTACTGGCAAAGTAGGTCTTTCAACAGGTGTAGTATCACATGGTGCACAAACAACTTACTTACAAAAGGAATATGATTGGCTTCCAACAATTATGAGAAAGTCTGGTTTTACAACAGCAGCTGTCGATAATTTATATCATTTAAAGGAATGGTTTGCTAGAGGCTATCAATATTATATCAACACAATTGGGCAAACAAGATGGATTGATGGGAAAACAGTAAATGCATTGGCAAAGCCGTGGATTCGCGAGCATAAAGATGAGGATTTTTTTCTGTTCCTTCATTATTGGGATCCGCATACACCCTATTTACCACCTAAACAATATGTCCCGCAATTTTATCAACAAGGTCGGGATCCATATGACAAAGCAAATAAAAGTATGACACCTGCCTTTAATCATCCTGCATATCCATTTTTTAAGTATCACCATTTTGATTTGCTTGGAGATATTACTGACGCTAATTATGTAAGCGCTTTATATGATGCGGAAATTAGATATTTGGATGACATAATTAAAGAGTTAGATGATTTTCTCATACAGCAGGGGATTAAAGATGACACAATGCTTATATTATTTGGTGACCATGGTGAAAGTTTAACAGAACATGATATTTATTGGGATCATTGTGGGCTTTATGAGGCTACTGTCCATGTCCCGATCATTATTCGTTGGCCTGGAGTAGTAAAAGAAGGTTTAAGAATAAAACAGCTCGTCCAACACGTTGATTTAATGCCAACGATATTGGATGCATTGAATATTGAGCTCCCTAAAGGTATAGACGGTAAAAGTCTTTGGCCAATCATTGAAGGGAAAGCGAACAACGTTCATTCTGAAATTTATTTAAGTGAGTGTGCATGGCAAGCGTCAAGGGGAATCCGAACTGACCGATATAAATACATTGAAACATATGATCCAGGTCCTTTTACAAGACCAGCTTTTGAACTCTATGATCTATTAACTGATCCAAATGAAGAAACAAATCTTGCGGAGCTTTTACCAGATAAAATAGATAGCTTTAAAAGAAAATTAACAGCCTGGATACATTGTAAGCTTGGCGAGCGAGAGGATCCGATGAAATTGGTTCTAAGGGAAGAGGGATTACCTTTTAGAAAAAGAATAGAAAAGGTTTTATCACAATACGACTTAACCTGGGATGAGTGGAAGGCAAATCCACAGCGGGACAAAATTGATAAACATGTTAAAGAAAATCGTTTCTTACAAAAGTAGCTTCATAGAAACTTTTGGACATATTGTAAGCTTGAATTTATTCATGAAGTTTAAACTAATTGGGGGGATAAAAATGAAAGGCTTTAAGAAATTATCAATGCTTTCGCTTATCATCGTATTCATGATTTCAATGCTATCAGGTTGCATTGTACCGAGCACCTCACAAGAGAATGAAGAACAGTCTGAAGGGGAATTTAAAGGAACAATCAAAATGTATGCCGGAACGTATAGCCCAAATAGAATATTAAACGCTAATCAAAAGCCAGCGACTGTCATGAAGAAGCTTGCAGAGGAGTATGAAAAAGAAACAGGTATCAAAATTGAGTTTATTAAACCGCTGCCCGCTGATCAAGACTATATGACATGGGTTCGAACAAAGGCATCCGGTGGTCAACTTCCCGATATTATATGGAGTCAATGGTATGATGCAAATACTGCCTTAGCTAAAGGGACGTTAACAGACTTATCAAAGTATTTAGATGATCCAAATCCATATGTAGACAATAAACCTTGGAATGAGCTTCTAAATAAACAAATCATTTCAGATACAAAATCAGCTGATGGAAGCACGTATGTCATTAATGGAGATTATGTTGGGACGGCTACTTATTATAATGTAGAGGCGTTTGAAAAGGCAGGAATTGAGAAAACTCCTGAAACATGGTCTGAATTTATCGAAGCTGCCCAAAAGCTAAAGGATGCTGGATACATTCCGTTTGCATGGAATCTTGCTTCAACTCCAACAGGAACGGACCGTATCACATGGTTAACTCGTTTATTTTTCACAAACTTTTTTGCAGATGAGTATGATGAGCTTCGCTTTACAGGCAATGAGGGAATTACGAATCAGGATCAAGTTATTGCAATTAAAAAGGGGATATTTGGCTCGGAAAATGAAAAATGGATGGCGATTTGGCCAATTTTAAAGGACTTCTCCCAATATTGGCAGCCTGATTTTACTGGAGGAGACTCAAATGGACAAGGAACGATGCTTGCTTTTCTTACTGGTGAGGTTGGAATGTATTTTGATGGTTCATGGGCATCTCAGCAAATAAAATCAGCTGAACCAGACTTTGAATGGTCATCGTTTAAAAACCCATATCCAGATAAAGTGATTTCGGAATTTGCTACCGACTTTGATTCATCTGCTTCAATTGGCGGACCAAGTGCTTCCTTCCAATATGCAGTCCCTACTAAACAGGCGAATAATTCATTAACACCAGCAAAGGAAAAAGCAATTGTCGATTGGTTGATGTATTTAACAACACCAGACCATAATGAGGAAATTGTGAATGAGCTAGGCGAAAATGTTCCAACCGTTGCAGGTGCAGAACCGATAGAAGAGCTAAAAGCTTTATCAGATCTTACGAATCAGCCGTTACAAAGTGTATTTGGCGGGATCAATCTTGAAAACAAAGAGCTTGATGCGATTTATCGAGCCTTCCAAAGCTATATTTTAGGAGAAACGTCTCTAGAGGAATTTGCCAAGGTAGCTGATACGGAAATGGAAAAAACGGCTGATGCTTTAATTCAACAAAATAATTGGGATTTATCAGAATACTTGGATGAGTAAAAAACAGTGATGAATTAAAGAAGGTGACTCAAAAGGGTCTGACCCCCGTATGTAGTAAAGTAACCTTATCATTAGTCTAAAATATTGTGATTGCAGGGTTTGAACCTTTTTTTGAGCCACCCTCTTCTAGATGAAAGGAGATGTGCTTATGCCTGAAACAGTCCAACCTCTTGAAAGTGATAGAGCCATAAAAAGAAAAAAGCGAGGAAAGCTGCGTTATAACTGGAAATCTGGCTATGGAATGCTAATTCCTTCTTTTATTCTTTTAATTACATTCATGTATTATCCGGCATTAATTGCAATTGGGTTTTCTTTTACGAATTGGGATGGATTTAATCAACCGCAATTTACTGGGTTTCAAAATTATTTAACGCTATTCAAAGACAAGATTTTTTTAATATCAATGAAAAATGTTGGGATATGGACAGTTGTAAAAGTAATTGTTGAATTATTAATTCCGCTCATTGTCGCTGTTATGATTTTTCATTTAAAAAGTAAAAGAATGCAATATATTTACAGAGTGTTATTCGTCATTCCAGTTGTTGTGCCAGGAATTGTTATGTTTATGATTTGGAGCTTTATTTATGACCCTAATGTAGGTGTACTGAATACGTTACTTAAATCATTAGGTCTTGAAGGGCTGATCCAAAACTGGCTTGGAGATCCTCATATCGCCCTCTACGCGTTAATGTTTGTCGGATTTCCATTTGTTGTTCCATTTAATTTATTAATCTTTTATGCAGGATTACAATCTATTTCTGAAAGTGTATATGAATCTGCTAAGCTTGATGGGATTACAAGGGTAAGAAGATTTTTTCAAATTGAAATTCCATTGGTAATGGGGCAAGTGAAGCTAATTCTCATTTTAACCGTGATTCAATTGCTGCAAAATGTGACCTTGCCACTTGTTATGACAAATGGTGGTCCAGGTTATTCATCATATGTTCCAGGGCTATATATGTATTTCCTTGCTTTCCAGAACGGTGAATTTGGCTTAGGAATGGCTGTTTCAATGATTATCTTTGTGATTGTCCTTATTTTAACTTGGATTCAAATGAAATATATTAATCCAAGTACTGAATATAAAGCTTAGTTTAAAAAGAAAGGAGTTATAATATGCTAAAAACGATTAGGCAGGATTTGTGGAGCCATATTGTCCTTATTTTGCTGGCCTTTCTTGCATTGTATCCATTCTTCTATATGCTCATTACTTCGTTTAAAACAAATGGCCAATTTTATCGTAACTTTTTTGGCATTACGTTCCCTTTACATTTTGAAAATTATGCAACCGCCTGGGAGGCAATTGGAGAATATATCTTTAATTCAGTGTTTATTGGTATCGCCAGTGTCTTGATTATTATCGCAACATCTGCTTTAGCTGGTTACTCGTTTGCGAGATTAAGGTATAAGGGTAAGAATTTTCTTTATATGTCAGTCGTCGCATTGCTAATGATCCCAGGATTGCTAACGTTAATCCCATTATTTTTATTAATTAAAAGCTTTGGCTTGTTAGACTCATATATTGGATTAATTATTGCCTTTGCAGCAGGCGGTCAGGCATTTACTATATTTGTTTTTCGTCAATCATTTGCTTCATTACCCGAAGAGTTATTTGAGGCAGCACGTATTGATGGGTGTGGAGAGCTTCGTGTATTTTGGCAAATTGTTCTCCCGCTATCAAAGCCGATTATCGGAACGATGGCGATTTGGAATCTGCTGTCAATTTGGAATGAATATATGATGCCACTTGTGTTGATGAGTAATCCAGAAAAATTCCCAATTACAGTAGGGTTGATTCAGTTCGAAAGTCAATTCGTTTCACAAACATTATATGGTCCGATGTTTGCCGGCTACACTATTGCATCTTTACCACTGCTTATTCTTTTCTTATTTACAATGAGACTATTTATGAAGGGACTAACTTCAGGGGCAGTTAAAATATAACATGGGATGTTTTTTAAAATCCATTTTTTAAATCGACTTACAAAGCAAAAGTAAATAATATGGCGCTAAAAAGTGAAAATGGCTGAATCCACCATGAAAGTGGCAGAATGGGCGATGATGATAAGCGTGAATAAAGCTATGATTTAACTATCCTATGAAATAAGAAAAAGGGGGATGTGAATTGATAGGGAAAAGGACTTGGATTATACCAGATGGTTTTATGCAGCCGAAAAGTACTGGTAATCAAATCAGTCATGAAGCCGTCTGTGTCCTCAATTTAACAGACCAATTGGCAGAAATTCAATTAACCTTTTATTTTGAAGAACGCGAGCCAATGGAGCGTTTCTTTTCAGAATGTGGATCTGAAAGAACCCATCATATTCGCTTAGACAAACTGACCGATCAACAGGGGAAAGAGGTTCCAAGAGATGTGCCATATGCAATAAAAGTTGATAGTACAGTACCGATTATTGTTCAACATAGCAGATTAGATACTTCCCAAGAAGCACTTGCCTTATTTACAACAATGGGATTTCCAATTGAATAGAAATGAATGAAACGATAAAAAAGTGAGGGATGGATAAATGACGTTAAAAGTAGCGATTGTAGGTGTTGGAAATATAGGAAGCATTCACGCGTCTGTCTATAAGGAAAATCCGAATACAGATATCGTCGCAGTATGTGACATCGTAAAGGAAAAGGCTGACAGAGCAGCAGAAAAATTTGGTGGAGTTGCCTTTTACAGTGTAAGTGACATGCTTGCTAGTGGCTTAGCGCTCGATCTTGTAAGCGTATGCACAAAGGGGGAGGAAAATGGAGGAGAGCATTTTGCGCCAACGATGGAGCTATTAAATGCAGGGATTCCCGTCTTAGGTGAAAAGCCGATATCCAATAACATCGAGGAAGGCAAACAAATGGTTGAGCTGGCAAGCGAAAAGAAGATTCCATATGCAGTAAATCTAAATCATCGCTTTACACCTGCAGCGGAAAAGGCAAAGGCTTGGGTGGAAAGTGGCCGTCTTGGTAAGCTTCACATGATTAATATGAGGATGTGGATTAACAACCCAATTGAAACCTCACCATGGTTCCATTTGCGTGCGTTACACCCACATTCCTTTGATGTCATTCGATACTTTTGTGGTGATGTAAAGCGGGTAGGAGCTTTTATGATGAAAGGGGAAGGACGAAAGATTTGGTCAAATGCACAAATAATTCTTGAATTTGAAAATGGTGCAATCGGAAATCTGGTAGGCAGTTATGATGCAGGTGCCAGCTATGGATTAGAGCTTTGTGAAGTTGTCGGTTCAAAGGGAAGATTTGTACTAGAGGATGCATGTGAACAATTAACTTTTTACCCAAGAGCAAGCATCGAAACAGAAAGCTATCGTTATCTTGGCGGGATGAGAGCATTCCCTGAAACATTTAAAAGCCGAATTCATGCATTTATCGACCAATTAGTTACAGGTGCTTCCTATGATGAAATTGACGGATCAGGAGAGGATGCGCTTAAAGCTCAATTTATTATTGAAGCAGCTATTAAGTCATTTGAAACAGGAACGATTGTAAATGTAAAAGATGTAGAGCTTATTGCGGGAGGGGTTAAATGATGAAGCTTGGTGTAAACTCTGTATTGTTTAAAGATTTTGATTTTGCAACTGCGGCAAGACAAATCGCTTTATCTGGGTATGACGGAGTTGAAATATCAGCTATTAAAGGAATGTGTGAGCATTTAGAATTAGATCGCTGGAAGGAACAAGCTGATGACATACGTTCAATTGCTACGGAAAATCGTCTTGAAATTTTATCGATGGAAGTAGCATCACTTGATGAGGAAAGGCTAATAAAGGCATTTGAAGCAGGGGCAGAGCTTGGAATACCTATTATAAATGTGGGGCCTGGCGGGAAATCAGGAGTAGAGGGAGATCTTCAACAATCAATTGATACCCTTAATCGTTTAACAAAAATCGCAGAGACATATGGTGTAACACTTTGTGTAAAAGCTCATGTAGGAAATGCAATTTATAATACACCGACAACTTTGCAGGCAATGCGGGAAATTTCCTCTCCTGCGTTTGGGATAGATATGGATCCGAGCCATATTTATCGAGGAAATGAAAACCCTGAAGAAGAGATAACAAGAGTAATAGAAAGAGTGAAGCATATTCATATAAGAGATTGCAAAGGGAGAACAAAGGGGCCTGGCGAAATACAGAACCAAGCCTGTGGACGTGGGGATATAAATCTATTTGGGTATTGTAAAGCGTTGGTTGATGCCAATTATTCAGGACCTGTTGTTTTAGAGGTCATCGGAGCGAATCAGCATTCACTAGCAGATGTATCAATTGTCGCTGCTGAAAGCTATGGCTATCTTAATGCTTGTTTAAAAATATTAGGTGCAAGAGAAGAAAATTTTGCTGAGAAAGGATAATAAATGATGACGAAAAAACCGAATGTCATTCTTTTTGGAATTGATAGTTTAAGAAGAGATCGGATGAGCTCTTATGGGTATAGCCGCTTAACGACACCACATATTGATAAATTTGCTGAAGAGGGAGTTCTTTTTGAAAATCATTTCAGCCCAAGCATACCGACGACACCGGGATATGCTTCGATGCTAACAGGGATGGACTGCTTTGGGACAGATGTTGTCGCACTTCGACATAACGGACCGTTAGGAGAACATGTAAAAACACTCCCAGAGCTCCTCGGTGAACATGGATACAATACAACTTGTGTAGGCTTTACAGGAAATCCTTCATCACGAGGCTTTCAACAATATTTAGATTATGAAGCGTGGCAGCCTGATGAAACAGGGTGTTGTCCAAAAGCCGAAAATTTAAATGAGGTAACAATTCCTGAATTAAAACGACTTGCTGAGGAAGAAAAACCATTTTTCTTATTTTTAAGACATATGGATCCACATTCACCATATTTACCTCCTAAGCCATATGAGAGAATCTTCTATGGCGGTGATGAGTGCGATCCAGCAAATGAATCATTAAATGAGATGAAAAAATTTAAACCATTTGCTGACTTTTTAACATCATGGATTCCGGAAGGCTGTACAGATTCTGAGTATGTCGATGCCCAATATGATGGGGCAATTGCTTATATGGATGCATGTATACAAAATGTATTAACAGCTGTGAAATCACTCGGTATTGAGGACGAAACTATTATCGTCATTACCTCTGATCATGGAGAAACATTAAATGAACATCAATGCTGGTATGATCATCATAGTTTATATGAGCATAATTTAGTTGTTCCATTGATAATCAAATATCCTAATAAATTGCCTAAAGGGAAAAGAATTTCTGACATTACATTAATAAAGGATATAATGCCGACGATATTAGAGCTTCTTGAAATTAAAGCAAATATATCCTTTGATGGTCGAAATCTTATGCCGCTCATAGCAGGAAAGCCTCAAGAATTTCAGCAGGAATCAGATTTTTATATTACCGAATGCACATGGATGAGAAAGCATGGCTGGCGTACTCCTGAGTGGAAACTAATTCGAGCACTTGAGCCGGATTTTCATTTTAAACCTGAAATTGAATTGTACAATTTAATAAAGGATCCGGAGGAATTAAATAATCTTGCAGATAGTGAACCACAAATTGTTAATTTATTATTAGGTAGAATGGATGCTTATATCGCCAAACGTGAACGCGAAACAGGAAGAGTAAATCCAATGTATACGAATTTGCATTGGCACGGTCTTGAACGTGGACCATTTAGGTCATCACAGGAAGCATATGATTCGATGTATATAGGATCAATTCATACTGCACAGCAACTTCAAGAAAAGGAATAAGCTAGGATCTGCAGAATAAATAGAAAGTAATCTAAACTTAAATGCTTCGGTGATTTCTTAAATCCGAAGCATTTCGTCTAATAAAGAGGTGATGAAATTGTTAAAAGCAGTGGTTGTCGGTGTGAATCATATCGGGAAAATTCATTGTCGTTATTATCAAGAGCACAAAGATGTCCAATTAGTAGCAGTCTGTGATTTAAATGAATCTTTAGTAAAAACAGTGGCAAACGAGTTTAAAGTGAACGCTTATACAGATTTAAAAACAATGATAGCGAATGAACAAATTGACATAATTAGCATCGCGACAGGCGGTAAGGAAAATGGATCCCATCACTACGAACCAACGATGACAGCGATTGAAGCAGGTTTAAATGTATTAGTTGAGAAGCCGTTGTCAAATAGCTTACAAGAAGCGCGGGAAATGGTCGATTTTGCCCGGAATAATCATGTCAGGCTAGCCTGTAATCTAAACCACCGCTTTGTCCCGATCGCTTATCACGCGAAGAACTTAGTCGATAGCAGTCAGGTCGGAACATTGCTTTTCGTCAATATGAAGTTAACGATAGGAAACCCAAATGAATCAAGTCCATGGATTCACTTAAGAGCCCTTCATCCGCATTCAATCGATGTAATGAGGTATTTTGCAGGAGATATTCGCCGTGTTCAAGCTTTTATGACGAAGGCACCTGGACGAACGGTATGGTCAACAGCGTCGATTAATTTAGAATTCGAGTCCGGAGCTGTTGGTCATTTAACAGGTAGCTATGATATGGATAACAATCATCCAATTGAATATTGTGAGGTTGCAGGAAACAAAGGAAGGTTCGTTATTGATAATGTTTATGAAAATCTTACGTTTTATCCACATAAAAGCTCTGAAATTAAGGTTGTTCGAAACTCAGTTTTAACTGGGATGAACGGGTTCAATGAAACGTTTAAAAACCGAATTGATACGTTTATTAATGAAATTTTACATTCCGTCCCACCAGAGCAAATTTCAGGTTCAGGTATCGATGCCTTGGCAGCGCAGACTGTGATTGAAGCAGCAATCCGTTCTCAAATGGAGAATGGGGCAGTAATTGAGGTGACAAAATGAATAGGTAAAAATGTAAACCCTTACAAGTAGATGGTATGAATGTTTGAATTCCTAGAGAAGCTTTACGTATCTATCTTTTATCTAGGGGAGGAAAGGAAATGGAGACAACAAAGTATCATTGTAGTGATTATATGAAAACAAAAGAATTTCCATTTTGGATTCAACGATTTCATCACGATTCTTCAAATCTTCCACCTGAACATTCACATGAGTTCGTCGAATTGGTTTATGTTGTGAAAGGTCATGCAAATCACATATTTGAAGGCCAATCTTATACAATTAAAACGAATGATGTATTTATCATTAATCCAGGAGAAGTACACACTTTTCAAATTGAGAAGAACCAAACGATCGAAATCATAAATTGTTTATTTCTCCCTTCAATTATTAAAGATTCCTTGTTAAAGGAATTAGGTGTCTCCCAATCAATGGACTATTTTTATATTCATCCCTTTTTAGATAAGAACGAGAGGTTTCATCATTTGTTAAATCTAGATGGGAATTATTCAATTCGGTTTTTACACTTACTAGAGGGGATGATGTATGAATGTATGAAGGAAAATTCATGCTTCTCAACGTTAATTCGCCTGCAGCTCGTTGAATTACTAATTTTATTATCAAGAATTTACAATGAACGAAATTCCCGTACGGTAAGGTCGCAAATGATCGCGAATGATAGTCAGATTTTAATTCAAAGAATATGTGGGTATTTATCAAGAAACTATGATCAAAAAATCTCCATTCAAAATCTTTGTCATTTATTTAATATAAGCTCACGCCATCTAAACAGATTGTTTAAGCAGGAAACAGGCTACACAATTGTTGAAATGGTTCATAAAATAAGAATTGAAAAGGCGAAGCAATTTTTAATCGAATCAAACGACAAAGTCATAAATGTTGCATTAAAGGTCGGTTATGATGATCCTGCTTTTTTTAGTAAGCTATTTCGCAGGGTTGTAGGATGTCCTCCTGGAAAATATAAAGAAACTAAACTGGTTCATTCTAAATAGGATCCGATACATAGAGGGGTAAAATTGGTTATTAATTTTACAAAGGGCTAGACTTATAAAAAACATTGGTCGTTCTCTTTTGGAGTACCTACAACGATAAAAACACGTAATAAAGCAAGGCAATTCGCACTTGCTTTTATTATGTAATATGAAAGTGTAAGTAAAATGACAAATTAAATAGCAATTTACAATCAAAATTTTACATTGGTCATTCATTTACTATCTTTATTGGATAAAATATACAAACGATATTACAGAACTGTTTTCAAGAAATAACTAATATTACAAATGAAACAACAAGTCCGAACCCTGTTGTAGCGGAGTAGGATTATAGCGTATAATATAAATGACAAAATAAGTAAAATAATAGATAAAAAATTTTCTAAAGGAATTAGAGGATTTTCGAAATGAAAAAGCATTTTTTTACAGTTAAAGATGTTGTACGGATAACAGGTGTCACTGCTAGAACATTACATTTTTACGATAAAATAGATTTATTAAAACCAATTCGCATGTCTAATAATGGTTATCGAGCATATAGCAGAGAAGATTTGGAAAGCCTTCGGACGATTTTATTTTTAAAAGAAATGGGTATTTCTTTAAAAGAAATAACCGATATTATGCAGCTATCAAAGCAAGAACAACTACAAATTTTAGAAATGCATTATGAAACACTGCTTGCAAAACAACAACGCTTAGGTGCAATTATTAGTGCATTAGAGGAGTATGTATCAGGAAAAGATATATTTAAATTGAATATCTTTAATAACTCGTCAATTTTGCCAATTCAAGAACAATATAGCCGTGAAGCCAAAATGATATATGGTGAAACAGAGAAATACAAAGAGTATGAGAAGAATATAGAAAAGCTATCTGATAAGGAAAAAGAAAATTTATATTATGAATTTGCAAACAATATGGAAAAAGTATTTAAAAGATTAGCAGAACAAATCGATAAACATCCTTCTTCTAAGGATATACAGAAACTAATAGTAGAATGGAAAAGTTACCTAGAACAAACTATGACTTGTGATACAGAAATTTTGAAATGTATTGCTAATACCTATAAATTTGATAACAGATGGAACAACTATATCAACCAATTCAGTGATGAAGATTTGTGTGAATTTGTTTATCAGGCAATTATGTATTATTGTAAAACTAGTAGGTTGTAATAAAGCATGCTGCACAATTAGCATGCTTTATTATATTAATTTAATTTTCAAAATAGCCGGATGCCTTCATGATTTCATCGCCATCTAAAATTGTAGCCTTTTCTATTGAAATACCAGTCTTTCTAAGATATCCCTGAACTGCATGGTATCCTACAGCATAGCCTCCACAGAAAGGCATTCCAAAATCTTGAGTCTCGGGCATCATTGGGTGCTTTCCATATATATATTTACGAACTTCCATAAAGCCTCTGACGTCGAGTGACTTTGAAATTATTCCTCTTGCGGTTTCCAAATCCGCTCCTTGTACACCCGTTACCCAGGGGCCAATATATTCCTCGCCAAACATACTAGCTGCAAAGCTTTCAGCTAAGCCTTCAACAGCAAGGTATTTTCCAACTGTTACATCTGTCATAAAATCCCATTCCGCATTATGGAAAAGCACATTGTGATGAAACTCATGAGCTATACATGCATTCAGCTTTGGCAGATTTTTTTCGTTCGGATCTATCATTATTAAGATATATCCAGGTATAGACCCCATACCAGTGTAACCTTCAAACATTGCTAAGAATTCTGGGTTTCCTAAGAAGATGCCTACAACAACTTTTTCCGGTAATGGAATGCATGCTTTTTCAAAGCGAGCTGCTGCAGCTTCAATGGTCCTCTTTGCATTATTCCGTGCATCAGTCTTTTCAAGCTTTTCTAACATTTCTATCATCTTGGAGTCGCGGCCAGAAAGTTGTATACACCCCATTGCTTCAGGTGTCTTAGGCATGTGCATTATTTCAAACATTCTATTAAAAGGTTTTAGTAATACTCCGCTAAAAAATTCACTTCTCTCCCCTTCTTGCAAATTAAGCATTTCTTTATATAAATCTAATGTATCTTGTATAATTATTTCCATTAAAATCATCTCCTTATTATTCAATTGAAATTATGAAATCACTTGGAACAATTTCAATTCTAGGCTATGACGTAACGTCAATGTCAACAAGATAATTATTTATAATTGCATTTGAAAAGTAATTTTGTTTTTCCATTTTCTAAAATGAGGGAGTTTTCCTCTCAAAACCCTCCAAATTTAGATACGAAAGATAAATCCGCTAAATACCATTCCGAGATTGATTAAAAAATGCCAAATGATACTAGGAATTAGACTTTTTGAGCGCATCACAATACCCGCGAAGAAAATGCCGCCAAATGAAAAGAGGATAGATGGGATTAACGGGATGCCGATTGAAATATGCTGCAAGCCAAAGCCGATGCTTGTGATAATCAATGCAAAATAATCATCGACGCTATCTTTAAGCTGTGATAGCAAATACCCTCGCCAAATAATTTCCTCGAGAATCGCATTTATAAGTGAAAATCCAATTGCAAACAATAGAAGTCCTTTTAAAGTATTAAAATCATGCTTAATAATAAAAGGGATAAACACAATGGAATTTATTAGCATTGCCATGATGAGAAAGTACTTTATTTGTAGGCTGTGAAAGCCACTCCATATAAAAGGGAAATAAATCGTTGCATGCCAATCCGGCTTATGCAAATAGTGAAACCGATGCTTGAAAAATCGTGAGTTAATCATCAAGCAAAAGATGATGAACAGTAATAAAATTCGATTAAAAAGGATTCTTGCTTCATCACCATCAAGTAATTGTGTAAGCAACAAGGCTGCAGCTCTATAAAGGAGAAATCCAATCAAAAAAGCTGAAACGGTCGCAATTAGTTTTCGGTTCCCTTTTTTAAGATAGATGAAAATCATCATTAGGGAAAGTGGAACTATCCCCCAAAAGAATGAGTAGGAGATACACAGAATACCTACTAAAAAAACTAGCCCTAATAAAAGATTTGCTTTATCTGTAAATTTATACATTCCCATCATGTTCTCGTCATATAAAGTACATATGTAGAACGATCTTCATCTATTTCAGCAGATACTTTTTCGTATTCCTTATCATCGATCCATAAATAATCATTGCCAATAAGGGATAAAGCTTCTTCATGGGAATATAAATCATATGTATAAAGGAGTGGTGATTCCTTGTATTCTTGGTATTCTCTTACTTCTAATGTTACGTGAGAATACGTTTTTGCATCTGAAAATGAATATTCATCAGTCTCTTCCTCTACATAAATAACATAGTATTCATCCTCAAGACTTGATGATGTTTTGTGGTAGACGATATTATTTTTTATAAAATAATCACATAATCGTCTACAGAATATTTCAGATGGGTCTGTAAAATCGTAATGATATAAAGCTGGGTAGCCCTTCATCTCATCATTTAAGCGGTACTCTAATTTATAATTTTTTTTCATAATATCCTCCAAGGTTATATGTATAATTTACTTTCTGATAGGCCTTCTTAACTATTTATTGTAAATCTCTCTTTATTAAAAACGGTAAAAACGAACAAGTGATGATAGGTCGTATGGGTTCATGATGATAATAGGTCTTATCGACCATATGTGGAAAACTAATCCACATATGGAAGTTTCACTATATTTCTACTATACTACGTTTATGATGATTTTTGAGGCAGAATTTTTGAAGTGTAAATGTTTGTGTCTAGCTATGTCACTAAAGCAAAGTGTTTTCGCAGCTTTTTTTATGTTTGTCGTTTACGATGAGTATCGCAACGCTCCAAAAGGTGAGGAACGATAGAAATTACTTCTGCGTTTTACGGTGGATAATCTTGTATCTCTTTAAAAGGGCTATGCATACATATCTACTTGTTACAATAATGTGTGTTGGTAAGGAGGCAGATTGATTGAATAAGACTAATTTTTTAATTTCAGGTATACTTGCTGCTACAGTGATGACAACTGGTTGTCAGGATAAGGATTTACCACCACCTCCAGATGACAATGATTGTGATGACTGGGAATGGGAAGCAGATGAAGGTGTTTGGGAATGTGATGATGATACTTCCTCCCACTATGGACACTATTATTATGGCGGAAAATATTATTCCTCTAAAAGCAGCTTAACATCAAGCTCCTCGTATAAAAACTATAAGACTAGCAGCTCCTTTAAAGGAGGAAAATCTGGCTTTGGTTCTGGATCGAGTGGGGGCTTTGGTGGCTAATGTTGCAGTCAGTGTCGATAGAAGAGCATCGGAGGAAGCGGCAAGAAGTTTATAGCAAACTCGATTCCTTCTGGCATGATTTACATGATAGTGAATATGGGTTATTTGACATTGCTTTATTGGAAAAATCGGAAATTGAGGAAATCCGTTTAGTAACGAAAAGAGTCGGTCGGATTTTTTTTAAGGTAGGTCAATTGCTAAGAAATGTTCCTGACGAATTATTACTTCAATTAGATATTCCAAAAGATATCTTACCATTTATTCGTCATCGGGCATTACCGGTAGAAACAGTTATAGCGAGAGTTGATTTGGTGCAAACAAAACATGGTTTCAAATTGCTTGAAATAAATAGTGATACACCAACATTTGAAAAGGAAGTTTTCTATGCCAATGGGAAGTTATGTCAGGCTTTTCAAGCAGAGGATCCTAATGACGGTTTAGTTGCAAAGCTTGGCATAGAAATGCGAAAGGCGTTAGCAGAAGTTCTTCATGTTGCGAAAATAAAAAAAGAACCACATATTGTCTTTACATCTCACGATGACCATGAGGAAGACAAGTTTACGACAAAGTTTTTAATGGATGTAGCAAATGTCAAAGCAAAGTATGTCCCATTACATAAGCTAACGATCATTAGAAATGAAGGATTGTATGATGATGAAGGGAAGCGAATTGATGTCCTTTATCGGCAAACATATCCTTTAGAGCATTTAATTGAAGATGTGACAGCAGATGCAACTGAAAAAATTGGCCTCCAATTATTAGAATTAGTGATTTCAAACAAACTTCAAATGTTAAATCCTATCTCAGCGTTTCTTTTACAATCAAAGGCGATCCAAGCATTGATTTGGGGGATGATGGAAGCGAATCACCCGCTATTTACAGATGAAGAAAAACAGTGGATTACCGCTTATTTTTTGCCGACCTATCTAGAGCCTGATCCCTTCCTGCAAAACGGTAAGAAATATGTACAAAAACCGAGCTTTGGTCGAGAGGGAGATACAGTGTCCATTTTGCAAGGGAATAGGAAGCTAATGGAAGATGTTCATAAAACATATGAAACTTCCTTACCCGTTTTTCAAGAATACATTGATTTGCCATCTAAAGAGATATATACGATACATGGGAAAGAAGAAGCGAAAATATTAATCGGTAGTTTCTTAATAAATGGTGAGCCTTGTGGCATTGGTTTAAGAGCAGGCGGGCAAATTACAGATAATAATGCATATTTTTTACCAATAGGATTAAAATTGGAAAGGAACTGAGTATATGACATTTTTAAATTTATTTTTGTCGACGATTTCGTATATTGGCTTAGCATGTTTGCTATTATTCATTGGTATCATTTTATTTGAGGTTACGACGAAAAACAAAGAGTTTGAATTGATTAAAAATGGAAATAAAGCAGCAGTATATGCTTTTGGTGGAAGAATTTTAGGTCTAGCAATCGTTCTATATTCATCCATTTCCAATTCTATAAATCTCTATGATATGGTTATCTGGGGCGCCATTGCGATCGTTATTCAAATTGTCTTATTTTATTTAGCGGAATTATTAACTCCGAAGTTTAATATTACGAAAGCGATCGATGAGGACAATCAAGCAGTTGGATTATTCCTTCTGTTCCTCTCAATTGCGATTGGATTAGTTATTGCTGCATCACTTACGTATTAATTTATTTCTAATAATTTCATAGAATATGAGTGGATATGAAGGGTGACTCAAAAGGGTCTGCCCCCTCTAACAAACACTAATATATAGTAAACTAACCACATCATTAGTCTATATATATTGTTTGAGGGGTCTGAACTTTGCTTTTGAGTCATCCTTTTTTTCTGTGGAGAAAACAGTTCAATAACGTGAAAAATCACGAATTTAGTCGATGTTTACGAAACCGGTTTATTTATTTTTGTAAATACTGGTTGATTTTTCTGAAATACGAGGATATAATTTGTATTGAAAACGGTTACCCTTCCATTTTAGAGTGGAAACTTCCATCGTAAATGGAAACCGATTTCCGTAATCGTTTATAGATTCATAACTTGAGATTATATTTCTACAAAACTTAATTTCATTTATGGGGGTGCTACTTTAGCAAATTAAGCATGCGGTCAAGGATTCATTCGGATTACTTTGAAAACATAAGGGGGAGAAAAAATGAAAAGGATAAAAAAGTGGTTATCATTGGGATTGGTAGTAGTGCTTGCTTTTGCACTTGCAGCATGTAACAACAAAGAAAGCAGTGGCTCTGGAAGCGGTGGCAAAGGCTCTGATGAGCAAATTGAGTTAAACTTCTGGTCATTCGGGGCAACAGGCTATGACAAGCTAATTGAGGAATATGAAAAAGAACATCCTAACATAAAAATTAAATTCAAAACTTCTGAAACAGCCGATCATCATGATGCATTATTTACGGCATTATCAGCAGGAAGTGGTGCTCCTGATATTGCGCTTTTAGAGCTAGACCAATTAGATCGTTTCAAAGCGGCGCAAGACCGTTTCAATAACTTATATGACTTAGGTGCGAAAGATGTCCAAGACAAATACCTTGAATGGAAATGGGATGGTGGAGCAAACCTTGATGGTGACTTCTTAATCGGTCTTCCAACAGATATTGGTCCTAAAGCATTATACTATCGTACAGATGTTTTTGAAGCAGCAGGTTTACCAACTGAACCAGAAGAAGTTGAAAAGCTAATTAGTTCACCAGAAGCATTTGTTGAAGCAGCGAAAACAGTAAAAGAGAAAACTGGAAAACCATTTGTCGACACAATTGAAATGGCATATCGTGCATATTTGGATACTGCTGAAGAAGCATACTTGAACCCAGAAGGTGAACTTATCGCTGATAAAGAAGGCAGCGAAGTGAAAAAGGCTTATGATTTTGCTGCTGAATTATGGGAAAAAGGCTATGTTGGACCAGCTGAAATGTGGTCTCCTGAATGGAGCAACGGTGTGAAAAACGGTGACTTTGCGGTGGCGTTGGGTGCTGGTTGGTTTAAAGGTTGGTTAAAAGACAATGCTCCTGAAGCATCAGGAAAGTTCAGAGTAGCAAACTTACCTGAAGAATTCGCAGCAAACTGGGGAGGTTCTTACCTTTCTATACCAAAAGAAACTGAGCATGCACAGGAAGCATATGACTTCATTGAATGGTTAGTAGCACCTGAACAACAATTAAAATCATTCCAAGATGCTGGATTATTCCCATCTGCGGTTGAAGTCTATGATATGGAAGAATTCAAATCAATGGAAGATGAATTCTTTGGAGGACAAGTTTCATCTGTTGTGTTTGCAAAAGCAGCACAAGATATCCAAGGATTACCTTTCAAAGGTGAGAAATACTTCCCAGTTCATGAAGCAATTACAAATGGGTTACTGAATGTTCAAACTGGTAAAGACCCAGAAAAAGAATGGGAAGCTGGCATTAAGAAAGCAAAAGATTTATTAAGTAGATAATTAAACTCTTGGGGTATGGGTTCCTTGGTGATTCCATACCCTACTTTTGAAAAAGGAACGGGGAGTGAAAATGAACTCAATAAAGGAAAAGGAAGTTAAACAAAATCTTGCATCCGTGAAAAATACGAAACAGAAAAAACAACTTTCTGAAGAAAAGAAAGATATGATATCTGGGTATCTATATATAGCGCCATTCTTTATCATATTTGCTATTGTAGGACTTTATCCAGCTTTATTCAGTATTTATTTAGCCTTCCAAAAGTGGAATGGTCTAGCGCCAATGGAATTTGTAGGACTTGATAACTTTGTTGTTGTTTTAACCGATCCATTATTTTGGAAATCAATTTATAACACAATAATTATTGGTTTAATGGGTACTGCTCCTCAATTAGTTGTAGGGATTATTTTAGCCTACTTATTAAATTTATCGTTCCTCAAGTTTCGAAATTTCTTCAGAGTAACGATCTTCATGCCTTATATCACGTCAATGGTTGCTGTAGCCCTTATCTTTAGCGTGTTATTTAGTAATAGTGAATCTTCAATAGCGAACTATGTGATTGGCTTATTCGGCTTTGAACCTGTTAGCTGGCAAGCATCTGAGTGGGGAACAAAGATTGCCATCTCAATCATGGTATTTTGGAGATGGGTTGGTTATAACACGATTATCTATTTAGCGGGAATACAAAGTATTTCAAATGATTTATATGAGGCTGCAACAATTGATGGGGCAAATAAATTTCAACAGCTCATCCATATTACGATGCCGCTGTTAAAACCATTTATTGTTTTAAATGTGTTCTTTTCAACTGTTGGAGCACTACAACTATTTGCTGAACCAACAGTATTCTTAGGAGCGAATGCATTCTCAAGGGAAGAAGCAATGACAGTTGTTATGTACTTATATCGTGATGCATTTAGTCTTCAATCATTCGGTACTGCATCAGCTACGGCATTGATTTTATTAGTTATCATCATTATTTTCTCGGCCGTTAATACGTATCTTACTTCTGGTGCGGGTAAAAAGCGGAAGGAGGCAAAGTTATGAGTCAAGAGGTCGGAGTAAAGAAAAATTCAATAAGTCGAATTTTTATCTATTTATTCTTAACGGTATCTGCGGTCTTATCGATGTTTCCGTTTTATTGGATGTTTGTCATGGCGACAAGACCAAGTTCCGCTTATAATTCTATTCCTCCTACGATAACGCCAGGAAATTTGCTTGTAGAAAATTTTCAAAAGGTTCTTGAGCAAATAGATTTTTTCGGGGCAATGTGGAATACAATTATACTTTGTACAACAGTTACATTAGTAGTTTTGTTAATTAGCTCGTTAGCTGGATTTGCGTTTGCGAAATTCAAGTTTCCGGGGAAAAACATACTTTTCCTTTCTATTTTATTAACGCTTGTCATTCCGCCTCAATTGGGGTTAATACCACAATATTACTTAATTTCGAAAGCGGGATTATTGGATACTTTACAAGGAGTTATGGTTCTATCATTTCTTAATCCATTAGGGATTTTCTTAATGCGTCAATATGTTAGCAACTCTGTACCAGATGAGCTAATCGAAGCCGCTAAGCTTGATGGCTGCTCAAACTTTAGAATCTATCGCAGCATTGTTTTACCTATTATTCTACCAGCCTTTGCAACTTTAGGAATTATCGTCTTCACTGCTGTTTGGGGAGAATTCCTATGGCAATTTACGGTTCTCAGAGACCCAGATATGTATACGATTCAGGTTGCACTGGCATCATTAAGCACTGGTTATAAAGTGGACTTCGGTATGATTTTATCTGGTGTATTCTGGGCAACTGTACCATTGATTATTATTTTCTTATTCTTTAACAGATTGTTTATCTCAAGTATTACTGAAGGTGCAGTTAAATAGAAAAGCGGAAACGACTGGTCAGCCCCGACAAGCATAAGACGCGAAAGAAATGAAGGTGTACTTTACCTTCAATTCTTTCGTGGCTTATGACCTCGAGGGGCTAGGAGTTGGAGCTAGACAAGAAGAAAAGCGGAAACGACTGGTCAGCCCCGACAAGCGCAAGACGCGAAAGAAATGAAGGTGTACTCTACCTTCAATTCTTTCGTGGCTTATGACCTCGAGGGGCTAGGAGTTGGAGCTAGACAAGAAGAAAAGCGGAAACGACTGGTCAGCCCCGACAAGCATAAGACGCGAAAGAAATGAAGGTGTACTTTACCTTCAATTCTTTCGTGGCTTATGACCTCGAGGGGCTAGGCTCAGAAGCTAGACAAGGTAGAAAAGCGTAAGTGCCTCTAACAGCGACGTATAAACTGGTGGAATACTTCCTTACCTGATAATGACAAAAATAGAATTGAAGGAACCATGATTTATTAGTAATCTAATTTTAAATGAAAAACTATTACGAAGGCATAGAAGGGATCACAATGAATTTAACAATAAAAGATATAGCAAAAATGGCGGGTGTATCCCCAGCAACGGTTTCAAAAATTATTAATAACTATAGTGGCATAAGTGAGAAAACAAAGAAAAAGGTAATGGATATAATCGGTGAAACCGGGTACCAGCCGACCTTTTCTGCGAAAGCACTTGCTACAAAAAAGTCAAATTTGATTGGATTAATATATGCCGGCAAGGTAAATGTAGATTTTACCCATCCATTTTTTAATGAGGTTGTGACTTCATTTAAAAAGACGATTGGAAAATTAGGTTACGATATTATCATGTTTTCAAATGAACGGTTTTATCAGGATAATGGGAGCTATTTGGCAAGATGCAGGCATTTTCATGTTGACGGATGTTTGATTATCGCTGGTGAGGAAATAGAGGATGCTATCTATGAATTAGATGAAACAGACATTCCTTGTATAGGGATCGACTTAAAGCTTCATGGGCCAATGTCAAGCTATGTCATGACAGATAATATTACACTATCAAGTAAGGTGGTTCAGCATCTTTATCTTCATGCGATAAGAGATATTGGCTATATAGGTGGCAAACAAGATTCTGCGATTGCAATCTATCGCGAGCAAGGATATCTTCAAGCAATGAATTCACTTGGGCTTGAAATTAATAAAGACTGGGTACAATATGGAGATTTTCATGAAGAAAGCGGCTATGAAGCAATGAAACGAATCCTTCAATCGAAAACATATCCGGAAGCAATTTTTGCAGCATCAGATATGATGGCATTTGGAGCGATTCGTGCAATTAAGGAAAGTGGAATGCGTGTCCCACAGGATATAAGAGTTATAGGCTGTGATGATATTGATGCTTGCCGATATAGCGCACCACAGCTTACGACGATTAAACAGGATAAAGATCGCCTCGGTCGATTAGCAGCAAATATGCTAAATGATTTAATTAACGGAAAATCACAATTAAGTCCAGTGTTTATTGACTCAGAGTTAATCATAAGAGAATCATGTGGTAGTAAATAAAATTGATTTGATTAAAAAAAGGCTCTTTTTTAAAATAATGCTTCTTAAGCTACACTATGGAAAATTGATAGAAAATGTAAGAGTGACTGTTGTGGGAATCAACCAAAACGACAACTCATATAAAGCAACATAGTTTACGAAAACAATCTTAAAAATAGAGAAACGACGTTGTGATAACAGACAGAATTAGTGGGGGATTATGATGGCAATTATAAAATTTCCAAAAGAGATGAGATGGGGAGCGGCAACAGCTGCATACCAAATTGAGGGTGCGGCAAAGGAAGATGGAAGAGGGTTATCGATTTGGGATACCTTTTCACATACTCCAGGAAAAGTATTAAATGGGGATAATGGTGATGTAGCGTGTGATAGCTATCATCGCTATCATGAGGATATCCAATTAATGAAGGAACTCGGAATTGATATTTATCGATTCTCAATATCCTGGCCACGAGTTTTTCCAGCTGGAACAGGGGAGGTCAATGAAAAAGGGTTGCAATATTATCATGATTTCGTTGATGCATTAATCGAAAATGGCATCGAGCCAATGTGTACGTTATATCATTGGGATCTTCCACAGGCTCTTCAAGATACAGGTGGCTGGGCTAATCGTGAAACAATTGAGGCATTTGCAGAATATGCAGAGTTCATGTTTCAGCAGTTTAATGGAAAAATAAAAAAATGGATTACTTTAAATGAACCATGGTGTGTTTCCTTTTTATCAAACTATATAGGCGCACATGCCCCGGGAAATAAAGACTTACAATTAGCTTTGACTATTTCACATCATCTCCTTCTTGCGCATGGTAAAGCAGTCGCACGCTTTCGAAAATTAGATGTGGAAGGTGAAATTGGATATGCACCAAATATGGAATGGTATGAGCCATTCAGTTCAAAACAGGAAGATATTGATGCATGTAACCGAGCACTTGCATATTTTATTGAATGGTTTATGGACCCGGTATTTAAAGGGAGCTATCCAGAGTTTATGGTCGATTGGTTCAAGAAAAAAGGTGCGGTATTAACAATTGAAGATGGCGATATGGAGACGATTCATCAGCCAATCGACTTTTTAGGAATTAATTTTTATACAGGGTTTGTTGGACGCTATAAAGAAGGAGAAGATCTTTTTGACCTTGAAAGAATTGATATCGGGTTTGAAAAAACAGATTTCAATTGGAATATTTACCCTGAAGGATTTTATAAAGCATTAACAAAGGTGAAAGATCAATATGGAGCGATTCCAATTTATATTACTGAAAATGGAGCTTGTTATAATGACGGGGTCGAAAATGGTCGGGTGAAGGACACGAAGAGAATTGACTACTTAAAACAGCATTTAACATCATTAAAGAGAAGCATTGATGCTGGAGTCAATGTTAAAGGCTACTTAACATGGTCATTAATGGACAATTTTGAATGGGCTGAAGGGTATGACAAACGATTTGGCATTATCCACGTTGACTTTAATACATTAGAAAGAACGAAAAAAGATAGCTATTACTGGTACAAGCATATGATAAGTAACGGCTGGTTTGATATGTAAATCAAATTGGGGACAGTCCCCAATGTATTCTATTAAAGGATATTGCTCTTATTATAACTGAAGGCAATGTTAATTATTCGGGAAGCACGCTTAAAATATCTCCATTTTATATTTTGTATTAACACTAAAAAGCAAAATCACGTCTCAATAGGCGTGATTTTTTTATATTGAATTTCCTGTCAAGAAGCAATTTTTATTTTATTAGAATGGAATTGGAAGTGATTGTAAATAATAAGAAAACAGTGCCTGAGAGAAAATAGAAAGGGATGTTACATTCATAAAAGAAATACGAAAGAATAGGAAGCAATGACTATGACAAGTAAAATTGAGGCGATTTTTTGGAGTATAGCATTACCAGGTTTTGCACAAATATTAAATGGAAAGTATGCAAAAGGTTTCCTTTTTGTAATTTTAGAATTTATTGTTAATGTGAATGGCAACTTTAATTTAGCGATTATGGCCAGTTTCTTAGGGGATATGGAGCGTGCTTTTCAAGTTGTAAATTTCCAATGGCTGATGTTTTATCCTTGTTTATATATGTTTGCGATGTGGGATGCATTTAAAGATGCGGAAGGGGAAGCCTCGCCATATTCGTTTTTTCCGTTCGTTTTTGGGGCATATTTTATTACAGTCGGACTTATGTATTCACCTAAATTTAAAATAAATGGCGTTAGCTTAGGGCCGGTTTTTCTCCCCATGCTTTCACTCGTGCCAGGATTAATTATCGGCTTTATTATTTGGAGTATTTTAAATCGTATAAATAAAAATAAAAAAGCTAAATCACCCTAAAAAAACCAGTACCTTTAACGAATTGTGTATGAAGGAATTGGTTTTTTTATTTTTATTATTAATGATAAAGCGTATAATACTGAAATTAGTCTAAAATACTCTATTTTTAAATAAGATATTCGAGGATACTACAAAATATAGCAATTAAATTTTAAGGAAATAGATGAAAATACAACTCGTATTTCTGTTAAAATAAACCAAAGAGCACCTTCTTTTGATTTTGGCTGTTTTTGTAAACTTTGTTGCTTTTTATTCGTAGTCGTTTTGGTTGATTTTCGCTTCAGTGCTCGCTTTCCCCGGGGTGATGTACATCTCCGTATAAACACCTGTGGGGTCTCACCTATTCCACACATCTAAGCATAAAAATCGCCACTAAAGCTCCAATCACCCTTAACATTGTTTATAAAAACAACAATATTTTAGAATAAAGAATGATTTTGGGCTTTGGAAAACAGGCTATTATTTATATATTTGCAGGAGGAATTCCATGACAAACACAAAACAACTCATCGATAAAACCTTTTATGAGACGTTTTTAACAGATGTAGAGCAAGGAGTACCAACTGCTCAGCTGTTAGGTCAAGTATATTTTACGGAACAAAATAAAGAGGATAGCTTTGATCTATCCTTTATTCGATATGCTCAAGGGGAAATTTATTACCAATATCAAGATTATGAAGCAGCAATATTTAAGTGGGAAAATATTGATAATGAACTAAAGCCATGGGCTGACAAGAACATCGGGGATGCTTATTATCGATTAGGCCTGCTTTCGGCGGCAGAAGAAAAATATCTAGCGATTGCAACTGATGATGTACCATTGAAAATAGAGGTTGCTCTAAAATTGTTTACCCTTTATCAAGAAATCGATAAATATGAGAATGCATATGAAACGATAAAAAATGCTATTTTGCTAGACCCAGATTATCCTCAGCTTACGAAGATTGCGCGGAGCTTTTATGAGGAAAGACATGACGTGGAGAATGCAGTCACACTTGCTGTGAAGGAATCCGTTCGGACTGAGAGGGAAGAGTGGTTTTCGGTTCTGATTACATATGTAAAGGCTGGGGATACGAAGCAGTTCCAGCCCGAGTTCTTTGCAGAAGCACTTCTAACCTTTTATGAGGTTGATAAACACTCATTCGTCCAATTCGTAACTGCGTTGTGGAACAGTTATCAAAATACTGATTTCTATTTAATTTGGTTACGAACTGTGAATGATTTGTTCTATTCTGTGAAGGTAGATATCGAGGAATTTCAATGGGATGAAATGGTCGAACTCTTTGAAAATACGTTTATTGAATTAACAAAAGGTGATTATTACTTAAATGAATTACATGATGTGATTCCGAATTTAATCGCTAATTGGTTAACACTATCAAAGCCTGAAAATGGGTTATTCCCATCAGCAACAGTTTTAGCGTGGAATGAATTATTTCCTGGGACTGTGCTTCCAGATGCAGTGTATAAAGCAGAGGGAATTATTTTTGATGCGGAAAATAATGAGAGCGGGCTAGAGAAGGCGATCACTTTATTTGACACGATTTGTGAATGGGCAGAAAAGCATGCGATTGAGGTTGATTATAAGCTTCGCTGGTGGCTTGAGGAGCTTATTCATCCACAATTAAAGAATCATTTCTTACTTGCAGGAAAAGCTGGAAGCGGAAAAACAACGTTTATCCATTCATTATTAGGAGAACAGCTGTTCAAGGGGAGTACAACATCATTCGTTATTCTTCAAGACGGTGATGAGCTCCAAATGAAACGAATTACAGGAACAGATGAACAAGACATTCAAAATAGCCAATATTTACAAAACTTTATGAACAGCCAAAAAAACGAGCTGTTCCAAGTGAAACGTCCTTGTATTTTATTACATGAGCAGCAATGTGCAATCATTGATACTCCGCCGATTAATATCGATAGTGAGTCACGAAAGCTCTTGTTAGATCAATTGCTTTTAGTTGATGGGCTGCTTTATGTCATCGACAGTGCGACTTCATTATCTGAGAGAGAAGTCGATTTCTTAAGCCAAGTGAAAAACTTTGCTCCAGAACTTAAAGTGCATTTTATTTTAAATAAAGCTGATTTAATTCCTAGTGATGCCGATACACAACAGCGTATGGCAGAAATAAAAGCGACTATTGCTAGCATTTATCCGGATGCAGATGTGTTACCATATACATCACTTCACCCATTTGGAGAGCAATTTACTAGGTTGAATAGCTACCTAACAACACATTTTCCATATGATGTTAAACAAAAGCAAGTGACCCGGGCAGCAAAAGTACAAACACTTGTCCGCAATTTATTGGCAGACTTATTGCAAAAACGAGTTGATATGGAAAAAGGTTTAATAGATTTGATTCAATGGAATGAAGAATTATTAGGAAGATTAAAAGGATTTACAAATAGACTTTCAGACATCCAGCAGGAAAAAGCACAGGCTATTGCTAACTCTTATCGGGCATTAATTGACGAAGGCAAAGAAGAGCTTAAAGAGACGATACCAAAATTATTAAAAGAAGCTGCTGATTTAATTAAGGAAGAAAGTGACTTTAAACGAATTCATATCACGCTGAATGATCATATGAATGCGACTCTTAAGGAATACTTTGAGGGAATATTCCTTCCAAGCATGTGTGATAAGTTCGAAAATTGGGTAAAGGGCTCACATGATGAATTGCTTAATAGTCAATCTTATTTAATTGACATGAAAGAAAGCTTTAATGAAATTTATCAAATCGATAAGCTAAAATTAGATTGTAAATTTGCGATATTGGAAGATTGGCGTCGTGATATTAATCGGATGACAGGTCGTATCATGTATGAAAAAGAAAACATTCTTCTTAAGAAAACACCTGCACAAATGCTTTTAAAAGGCGCAGGAAAGCTTTTCGGTGCTATCAACCAAAACAAAGCGATGCTAGTAAACCAATATCGAAAATATGTTGAGCATGAAACATATGAAGATGTCATAGATTCGATTACAAATAAAGTATTTTTACCATTTTCATTATTTGAAAAAGGAATAAATCAAGATATTGCTTCATTTTTCCGGGAACCAATTCAAGAAGTAGACGATGTCATTAAGGAAATCGAAGCAGAGATTGCTAATGGAAAACATGAATTAAATGAAATGAAGGTTTCCCCACAATTCTTTTACGATCCGTTAAAGCTTTTTGAAGTGAATTTATTGCAACAGGAGTTTATGCTCCAAGCGAAAAAGGATTATAGTAGAAGTTTGTAATGAAATATGATGGAAGGGGCTGGTCGTTATAGACCAGTCCTTTTTTTAATTCGATTTTTCGATTTTAAAGGGGGAGGCGATCTTTGAATTAAAAACAACAAAATGTTAGAAAAGAGTTAAAGCTAAAGATTAATTAATTCTATTTTCAATATTTAAGGAATATAATAGTAGATATGGGTTTATTACATAATGAGGAGATTCGATTCATGATGAAGTTTTTTACAGGAAGAGCAAAACGAATTAGTATTATTTTGCTTGTTATTATCATCATTGCTTTAATTCCAACACCTTACTATTTATATCAGCCAGGTCCCATAGAAGAGCTAGAGCCAAGAGTGACAATCGAAGATGCCCATAAAAGTGAAAAGGGAAGCTTTAATTTAACCACTGTTTTATCTATAAAAGCAGTAAATCCATATGTTCTAGCATACGGACTTGTCGCACCACATACAGACATCATGAAAGAAGAGGTCGTAAAAGGTGATTTATCTGATGATGAGTATAACGATTTATTGAATTTTATGATGAAGGATTCAAAACAAAATGCATTAGTTGCTGCGTTTACAGAAGCCGGGGAAAAAGTAGATATTGATTACCATGGAATTTTTATTAGTCAAATTTTAGAAGGCGCACCTGCAAAAGACGTGCTAAAGGTCGGGGATGTGATCACACAGCTTGATGGACATAAATTCAATGAACTGGAAGAATTCACTTCCTATTTGGCCAAAAATAAACAGCCAGGAGATAAGGTTGATCTTGTTATCAAACGCGATGGGAAAGAAATTAAGGATTCGGTTGAATTAATTGCGGTGGATAAAACAAATAGAGCAGGAATAGGCGTAGCAATCGATGAGGATTTCACAGCAAATATTTCGCGAAAAGTAAAAATTGAAAGTGAAGATATCGGTGGTCCTTCTGCTGGATTAATGTTCTCACTTGAAATTTTAAACCAGCTGACAAAAGAAGATTTAACAAAGGGCTACAAAATAGCGGGAACTGGTACAATTGATCATAAAGGTAAAGTTGGACAAATTGGGGGAATTACACATAAAGTAACAGCAGCAAATGAAGAGGGTGCTGATATCTTTTTTACCCCGAAGGATTTAACAGAAACTGATAGCAATGAAAAAGATGTATTAGAGGAAGTAAAGAAAAATCATTATGATATTGACATTGTTCCTGTTGCGACATTGTCAGAAGCAGTAGACTATTTAATGAAGCTTGAAGAGAAAAAATAAATGAAAGAAAAAAATTAACAAATTAGGTTTATCTTTGTAAAAATACGGGTATTTAGTTTATAACCGTATCCCCCCAGAGATACTTTCAACCTGAAAAACCTTGAGAAACCTCCATGAACATGGGGGTTTTTTCAATTAAAAAGCGTCCAAAGCAATATATTAGAGGCTTTGAACGCTGATAAATGCTGCTTATTTATTTAATTTGTGCTTTCCTGCTCAACATTTAATGGTTCAGGTCTAACGCAAGTACTTTCCATTAGATAATGTGTGCTAGTTTCAGATGATACATGGAAGCCATGCATCGCTTCCAAAACATGATAAGCTAGCTGGCCATTGGCACGGAATGATTTCCCGTTAAGAATGGCTGTTGCCATATCTGCAACACCTAATCCTCGGCTATTTTGTGAAAAGCCATATGAAAGTGGAATTTCAGTAAACTCTTTTTCATCGCGTTTGCGAATTTTAACAGGGCCACCAAATGTATTTGGGTCTGGAACGAGCAATGTACCTTCACTTCCATAAATCTCGATTGGCGGTAGTGTTGAACCACCAAATGCATCAAAGGTTGTCGTTAATGTCCCGATGGCACCTGAGGAGAAATCAATTGTACCAGCAATATGTGTTGGTGTGTTTACTTTAATCGTTTCTCCAGCTTTTGGCTGACTTGTAATCAAACGTTCTGGGTAACTAATACGCGCAGAGCCTGAGATGCGTTTGATCGGTCCTAAAAGTGATACTAATGCTGTTAAATAATATGGTCCCATGTCAAACATTGGGCCGCCGCCGATGTCGTAATAAAATGCAGGATCTGGATGCCAATGCTCATGGCCGCGGCTAATCATAAACGCTGATGCGCCAATTGGAGTTCCGATTTCACCTTGTTCAATAAGGTGAATTGCTGTTTGGATTCCAGCGCCTAAAAATGTATCAGGAGCACTTCCTACTAAGCGGTTTTGCTTTTTCGCAGTTTCAAGAATTTGTTTCCCTTCTTCACGCGTTACAGCAAGTGGTTTCTCTGTGTATACGTGCTTTCCAGCTTCAAGTGCTTGTAAGCAAACAGCTGCATGTGCTTTCGGAATCGTTAAATTAATAATGAGGTCAATTTCTTTGTCTTGTAAAATTTCATCAACTGAGCATGCCTTAGGGATTCCGTATTTCTCTGCCTGCGAAACTGCTCGTTGTTCATCTAAATCAGCACAGGCGATGAGCTCGAGATGGTCAAAGTTTTTGCAGTTTTCCATGTAAATCGAGCTAATGTTTCCACATCCGACAATTCCAACTTTTAACGTTTTCATCTGTTTACGCTCCTTTTTTCGTGTAATAGCAGTAAATGAACCTTTTAGATGAAGCAAGTGAGAAAACTACTGCTAGGAATTTTTTATCCGTGCAAAATCTTTGATGGGAAATCTTCTGTTTGATGTCTAACTGTTAATTACTATCTCCCATACCTGTATAGGAACGACCATTTCCAATGCTACCAACACTAGCAAGATTTTTCACACGTTCCTTTCCAGAAGCAGCCCATAAGAAGCCTCGACGCATGATAAGAGATACCTCAGGCATTGCGACAATATTGGCTTGATGTCCTAATGAATTATAAAACACATGTCCATGCCCCCAGCGTTTCGTCCAAACGACTGGCATATCGACAGCTTTATTCGTTGCATGTGGTCCATCGACAACAGGGAAACGAGTTGTCGCAAGTACTTCAACGGCTGGATCAATGTGCAAATAATATTGCTCACTAACGACTTTAAAATCAGTCATGCCTTCTAATAAAGGACTAGTCGAATGCTTAATATTTACCATATATTCAACTCCATCATTTCCGGGGTGAGCGACCCAATTGCCACCAGTCATAAACTGCCAGTCTACGTTATTTCGAAATGAGTCACACATGCCTCCATGACAGCCAGCTAAGCCAACTCCATTCATGACTGCTTCAGAAATATTGAGCACGTATTTTTTATCAATTTCGCCCATAGTCCAATGAGGGACAATTAAATCCAAGGAAGCTAACTTCTCTGGATCCGCATAGGCATCTAGTGTATCAGACACCTCAACATTGAAATTCTCGTCCTCTAAGATTCCTTTGAAAATTTCTGCAACTTGCTCAGGCTGATGGCCATCCCAGCCCCCCCATACGATTAAGGCATTTTTTTTCATGTGAATTCGGCTCCTTTTTCTTATATTTCTAGCAAATTAAATTTCATAGAATGAATAAAATTAGATTTTAGTAGACTGTTTCTAAATAATATCTAAACAGAGATATCTTATACTTCTGCAATCGAAATCCATTTTCGTTTTTCGATTGATTGGTCTACTGCTTCTAATACTTCTTGACATTTCACCCCGTCACGGAAGTTAGGTACAGGTTGACGATTTTCTTTGAAAGCTGTCATTAATTCAACAACTTCATGAATAAACGTATGCTCATATCCAATCGTATGACCTGGTGGCCACCAGTTTTCAGCGAATGCATGTGCAGGATCTGTTGCTAAAACACGACGGAAGCCTTGAACATCCTCTCTGTCATCCGTGAAGTAAACTTGTAATTCGTTCATTCGTTCAAAGTCAAAAATGACGCTCCCTTTACTTCCATTAATTTCAAAGGAATTTGTGCAGCGATGTCCGGAAGCGTAGCGAGTGGCTTCAAAGCTACCTAATGCACCATTTGCAAAGCGTGCCAGAAAAAGTGTTGCATCATCAACTGTCACTTCACCCTTTTCATCACTATCATTACCTGTTGCGGATAAGCCAGTCATTTTTGTCGGAATTGGTCTTTCTTTAATAAATGTTTCGCTCATTCCAATGACTTCGGTAATATCTCCAATTAAATAGTGGGCTAAATCTATTAGATGTGCACCAAGGTCACCGTGTGAGCCCGATCCGGCAATTTCCTTTTGTAATCTCCATGCTAATGGAAAGTTAGGGTCAACGAGCCAATCTTGCAAAAACCATGCACGGAAATGATAGATTTCGCCTAATTTGCCTTCTTCAATTAATTTTTTTGCAAGCATGACAGCTGGGGCAAAGCGATAATTAAATCCAACCATATGCTTTACACCAGCTTCCTCAACTGCTGACAACATTTCTCTTGAATCCTCTAATGTAAGCGCTAACGGTTTTTCGCAAAATACATGCTTTCCAGCCTTAGCTGCGGCAATCGTAATCTCTTTATGTACATCACTAGGTGCATTAATATCAACTAAATCAATATCATCTCGATCTAATAACGTTTTCCAATCTGTTGAATATTCCTCCCAGCCAAATTGCTTTGCTGCCTGGGCTACATCCTGTTCATTACGTCCACAAATGACCTTCATTTCTGGACGCAATGTATCTGGAAAAAAGAGAGGAAGATCCTTATAAGCGTGACTATGTGCTTTACCCATAAACTTATAACCAATCATGCCAACATTAATAGATTCCATCAAATATCTCCCTTTCATAATGTATTTTTGGGGGACTGTCCCCAAAGTGTTGTTGCTCTTTCAATCAATGTGACTGGTAATTTTTCATTAATTACTTGGTGTTCTGGATTTGTGAGAAGCTCAAGGATCTTTTCTGCTGCTAGCTGCCCCATTTCAAATAGTGGAACCTTTACTGAACTAAGTGGAGGGGATGTCATTCTAGCCATTTCTGAATCATCATAGCCAACTAACGCATAATCACGACCTGCCTGATATCCGTGTGAAGATAATCCTTGCATAAGACCGATGGCCATTCTATCATTTGCAGCAAAGATAGCCTCGCTGTTTCGTAGAATTGGAGCGATCCTTTCTGCAAGCTCATAACCACTTTTTCTACTATAATTTCCTTGAAAGATAAGTTGATCCTTTCGGGCAATTCCTGCCATCTCTAAAGCGGAGGAATATCCTTGAAAACGATCACTACTATTTGAATATTCAAGCGGACCGTTAACGAAGATAATCTGCTCAAATCCTTTTTTGATCAAAGCTGAAACAGCCTCAAAGCTTCCTTGAACATGGTCTGCATCTATTGTATGAAACAAGTAGCCTGAAAATGTTTGATTTACAAGACAATATGGTAACTGTAATTCTTTAAGTTTCGATAATGCTTCGATTTCACCAGGTATATTTTTTGAGCCGAGGATGATGCATCCATCTACTTTTTGTGAGCGGAATAGCTGTACATAATCTTTTGGTTCATCTGGTGATTGGAATAGTAGTAGTAAACCATATCCCTTTTCACCAAGCTTTGCGCCAATTCCACTTAATAATTCTGAAAAATAATGAGTCGACATTAGATGGACCTTTGGTAAATACGGAACAATTACACCGATATTGTTGCTTTTTCCTTTAGCGAAGCTTTGTGCAATCGCATTTGGATAATAACCTATTTCAGCTGCTGCCTGTAATACTTTTTGTTTCGTCTCCTCACGTATAGGACCAACCTCATTAAAGACGCGAGAAACGGTTGCTTCGGATACTCCTGCTAATTTTGCGACATCTTTTCGGTTTGCTACTGGATTCACCTCTTTCATAGACTTTATTTTTGTTGCCGATCCCCTATAAAGAGATCGCTTTCAATTTTGTTCTTATTAAGTGTACAAAGAAGGTAAAGAGCAGTTATGTGTCTTATGCTTGTCGGGGCTGAACAGTCGTTTTCGCTTTTCGATGTACACGCGTACATTATCTCTGCTTTTTCATTATATGTCAACGGAGAAATTTGTAGAAGATCAATTTTTTTAGATGAAAATGATTCCTTTTTCGAATTCTATTAATTAGCGATTTTAAAGGCTATTATTGATAGCTTATCAATTTGTTTATTAGATAAATTCGTGAGACTCATAGTGGTGAAGTGTGTCAAAAAAAGAACCAAAGGGACTAACGAGGCTTCCAGACTGCATGCAAGAAGCGAACGATATAAGAGGAAATTCCTGAGCAAGACTAACAGTGCTGAAAATTAAAAAAGTGAAAACAGTGCAAGAAAGTACAAAAACGATAAATTACTTTTCTAAATATTATGAAAGTAGTTCAAACGATTTAGTTTTTAACTAGTCTCATAGAATGATTTTCTTTCAATATCTGATTTTTAAACATTTATCTCGGTTTTTTAACTATTCATCGACAAAATGAGCAAGTAACATACATTTTGAAAGCGTTTACTTGGATAGAATATGGAGGTGATAATGTTCAAATGCTTGTTCCAGGCTTTTAAAAATTTAATTAAGAAGGGATGATGGGAATGCAAGCAAAGGGGTTGCAAACGATTAGAGGATTTATTGCGATTTTCTCAAGCATTATTCTACTGCTTTCTTCGTTACCAGTTTCACAACAGAAGGCAAATGCGAAACAATCAGCACAAATAGCTCCACAGGAAATCGCTGTTGAGGATGCAACAATGTTTAAGTTTGATTTTGGTACAGAAGATAGTGCTGTTATGGAAGGATATACAAAGGTAACACCTGCTTCTGTATATTCAGCAGAGAAAAAATATGGTTTTGTTGATACAACAAAGGTGACTGCTACTGACCGTGGGACAACAGATCCATTAAAGTCTGATTTTGTTACTACGACAGAGACGCCATTTCAAGTTGACCTTCCGAATGGGGATTATACAGTTAAGGTTGTTGCTGGCGATGAATCAGAAAATACTGTCATTGGGGTAAAGGCAGAAAATATTCAAAAGGTCCAGGATACAACGATCAATGCCGGTGAATATGCGGAGCGCTCATTCGATATTGCCCTTGTCGATGGTCAGCTAACAATAGAATTGACAGGAACTGTCCCTAAATTAAACGGGATTATAATTGAAAAGCTTCCTGAGCGTACTGCTACAGAACACCCAACAGTCTATATTGCAGGGGATTCAACAGTACAAACCTATGATGAGTATTGGAAGCCTGAAGCTGGCTGGGGACAGATGATTTCACGTTACTTTAGCGATGATGTGACATTTGCGAACCATGCGATTGGCGGAAGAAGCACAAAAACATTTATTAACGAGGGCAGATTAGATGCAATTTTAAGAGAGATTAAGCCAAAGGATTATTTCCTCGTTCAGTTTGGCCACAATGATGCAACGATTAGTAGACCTGATAGGTATGCATCAGTTCCAGATTATAAAAATTTCTTAAAAACCTATGTTAATGGGGCTCGTCAACGGGGGGCAGAACCAATTTTAGTGACACCTGTTGGCAGAAGAGATTTTAATGCTGATACAGGAAAATTCAATGTAAGTTTTCCTGAATATGTTCAAGGAATGAAGGAAGTAGCAGAAGAACTTAATGTAGCACTTGTCGATTTAAGTGCGTTAAGTGTCGCATATTATGATTCAATTGGTCCAGAGGGAACGTTATCTGTATTTCTCCATACAGAACTAGGCATTTATCAAGCATTTCCAAACGGATCACAGGATAATACTCATTTCCAAGAGTATGGAGCGATTCAAATTGCAAGATTGCTTTCAGGTGGTATAAAAGATTTAAATGTATCGCTATCATCATATGTAACAGATGTACAACCACCTGCAAATGTTCCGGACAAGCCTACTGGATTGACAGCAAGTGGAGTAAGCAACGCAGGTGCAGTTTTAACTTGGAATCAAGTTGAAACTGCCGATATTTACAAGGTATACCGGAAGCTATCAACGGAAAGTGAGTATAAATTAATTGGTACATCAACAGTACCAAAAATCACTATTACAGGTCTTCAAGAAGGAAATAAATATGATCTGGTCGTAACCGCTGTCAATGGAAAAGGTGAATCCGAACACTCTGATGTCGTTACGATTAATACAAAGGAAGCAACAATAAAATTTGATTTTGGACTTGCTGGTAACCCTGTCGCTGAAGGATATACGGAGGTCAATCTTTCAACGATTTATACAGCTGAAAGAGGATATGGGATCGTCGATTCAACGAATATGATCGGACGTGACCGTGGAACTGGCGGTGATTTGCTCCGTGATTGGCTTGGTTATTTCAATGCTGGCTGGAAATTTAACGTTGATGTCGCAAATGGTCTTTATGCTGTTAAGGTCTATGTAGGTGATTTCTTAGGAAGTGCGAGAACAACAGTCAAAATCGAAGGCCAGGATTATGGACAGGTCACAGCACCGAGCAGAAATTATACGGAAAAAATTATTCCGCAAGTATCAATTAAAGATGGGCAAATGAACTTTGATTTTGGTGGTTCAACAGGAATTGTTAATGGTATTGAATTAACCCCAATTTTACTTGCACCATCTGAATTAAAAGTTGAAGAGAAAATTGTCAGCACATCGAAACCGTCTGTTACATTAACGTGGAAGGCTGTTGATGACGCAGCATCGTACAATATTTATCGCAATGTAGCAGGTTCAACAAATGTTGAAAAGGTTGGAAGTTCAACGACAAATTCATTTAAAGATGAGACGGTTGATATAGGAATGAATTATCAATATACGGTCACAACAGTGGATGGTGCAAATGTTGAAACCGTACCTTCATTGCCACTTGATGTTGCAATGATTGATGAAAACGTAAAAGTTCCAAATCCGCCGCAAAACCTTAAAGTTGGAAAAGTAAATAAAAACGATTTGACAATTAAGTGGGATAAAGTGAAGGATGCAACATCGTATAATGTATATCGAGCTAAAAGCAAGGACGGAGAATATCAATTAGTTGGTAAAACGAATAAAACGAAGTACAAAGATGAAACGGTTTTAACAACAATCCCATATTACTACAAAGTTGCAGCAGTAAATGCAGGAGGAATCTCGGAGCTTTCAAAAAGTGTAGAGACGAAGGCGGTTACCATTCTTAAAAAGCAAATGGAGGATTTAGGACGTGCACCTGTTGCGATAAAAACGGAGGATGGGGTATATGTTAGCTGGAGATTGCTAGGAGATGATCCTGATAACATTGCTTTCGATGTTTACCGTGATGGGAAAAAGCTTAATAAATCACCAATTAAAGAGAGTACTAATTTCCTAGATAAGAAGGGAAAAGCAAATTCAACCTATGAAATTCGTGCTATTGGTAAAGGAAAGGGTAAAAAGGACAAAGAAAAAGTTACAACAAAGGCAATAAGCAACAATTATTTTGATATACCACTTCAAAAGCCTGAGGATGGGGTTACACCACTTGGAGACCCATATTCTTATCGTGCTAACGATGCAAGTATTGGGGATTTAGATGGTGATGGAGAATACGAGATCGTCTTAAAATGGGACCCGACAAATTCGAAGGATAATTCACAATCAGGGTATACTGGAAATGTATATATTGATGCGTATGAGCTAGATGGAACATTAAAATGGCGGATTGATTTAGGAAAGAACATTCGTGCAGGTGCCCATTACACTCAATTTTTAGTTTATGATTTTGACGGTAATGGTAGAGCGGAAGTCGTGATGAAAACAGCTGACGGAACGATAGACGGACAAGGAAATGTCATCGGACGAGCAGATGCAGACCATCGCAATAGCTCCGGATACATTTTGCAAGGTGATGAATTTTTAACCGTATTTGACGGGAAAACAGGGAAAGCATTGCAAACAACAAATTATGAGCCGCCCCGTGGTGATGTCGCATCTTGGGGAGATAGCTACGGAAATCGTGTAGACCGTTTCCTTGCAGGGGTTGCATATCTTGACGGAGAGCGCCCAAGCATCATTATGGCGAGAGGATATTATACGAGAACAGTTCTTACCGCCTATAACTTTAGAGATGGCAAGCTGACAAAGCAATGGACATTTGATTCAGCAGATGAAGGAAATAGTGCTTATGCTGGTCAAGGATATCATTCATTGAGTGTTGCGGATGTCGATAAAGATGGTAAGGATGAAATAGTTTATGGTCAAATGGTTGTTGATGATGACGGAAAAGGAATGTATGCAACGGGCTTAGGTCATGGCGACGCACTTCATGTCAGTGATTTCATACCGAGTAGACCTGGACTTGAAGTTTATGCTGTTCAGGAAAATAAATCAGGTGAATATGGCTATGATATGAGAGATGCGGCAACTGGAGAAATCCTTTGGGGCCAAAAAACAGGAATCGATACTGGTAGAGGTGTTGCAGCTGATATTGATCCGCGATATGAGGGTGCAGAGGCATGGGCAATTTCAGGTGCGTGGAATAGTCGCACAGGCGGGCTTCATACTGCAGAAGGAGAAAAAATTTCTGATAGTATTCCAACATCAAACTTTGCAATTTGGTGGGACGGTGATCTGCTCAGAGAATTAGCTGATCATCAATATAACGATGCAATAGGTGCCGGAGTTGGAACAATTGACAAATGGGACTATGAAAATGGAAAACTAGAAAATTTATTAACTACAGAAGGAACGTTATCAAACAATGGAACGAAGGGAACTCCTGCATTACAAGCAGACTTACTTGGGGACTGGAGAGAAGAAATTATTTGGCGAACAGAAGATAGCAGCTCACTTCGAGTGTTTATGACGACTGAAGAAACCGATCATCGTATTTTCACATTAATGCATGATCCACAATACCGTGTCGCGATCGCTTGGCAAAATGTCGGTTATAATCAACCGCCACATCCTAGCTTTTTCTTAGGTGAGGGGATGAAGGAACCAGAAGCTCCTAGCATAGATGTTGTTGAAACTCCTCGTCGAAAGCAATAAGGAAATATAGTGAAATATTAAAATTTTATTCAAAAAGCACGGGGGTATACCTCGTGTTTTTCTCTTGTTTAAATTTTTTTAGAATCCGCCAAATTTCCTACCAATTTTATCTTGCAATTCCAAAATATTGTCACTATACTTATTTGTAATCGATTACATTTTGTGCTCTGAGCTTTACTGATGATCAGCTAGATGATCAATCGTGTTGACACAAAATGAGTCATCAAGAGGAGAATCAGCAATAATGGTAAAGATGAGTGATGTAGCAAAATTAGCAAATGTCTCAACTGCAACTGTATCAAGAGTACTGCGCTTTCCGGAAACGGTTAAGGAGGAGACGCGTTTGAAAGTATTAAAGGCTATTGATGAATTAGATTATCAGCCAAATATTTTAGCACGTCAACTACGAAGAAATGAAACGAATACAATCCTTGTTGTCGTACCGAATATAATGAACACCGTTTTCTTAGGGATTATTGAGGGAATTGAGGCAGAGGCTTCGAAAAATAATTATAAAGTTCTTTTAGGGAATACAAATAATGAAGTTGATAATGAATATGGATTAATCGACTTGCTTAAACAAAAACAGACTGATGGGATGATTTTGTTTTCGGCAAGAATGGAAAGGAAAAGATTGCTTGAGCTATGTGAAAACCATCCTGTTGTCTTGACGATGGACTATATTGACGGCTTAAAAATTCCATCGGTATCAATTGATAATATTAGCAGTAGTCGAAAGGCTGTACAGCATTTAATTAGTCTTGGACATACTCGAATTGCTCATATATCTGGACCTTTCAAATATGCAAGCTCGAAAGATCGATATAAAGGGTATGAGCAGGCGATGCTGCACAATGATTTAAAGATTGATAGCATGCTAGTCCAAGAGGGGCTGTTTACATTTGAATCTGGTTATAATCAAATGTTAAAGCTGCTTGCCATGGAGCATCCCCCAACAGCTATATTTGCTGCAAATGATGAAATGGCAATGGGAGTGGTTAAAGCTGCAAAGGAACGAGGTCTTAACGTTCCAAATGATTTGGCTGTAGTCGGTTTTGATAATATTAGTTTTTCATCAATTTTTGACCCAGCTTTAACGACGATTGCCCAGCCTGTATATAAAATGGGTGAGCTTTCGATGAGATTATTATTAGATCAAATCCGGGGAAACTCACAGATGAAATCACAATACATCCTAGAAAGTGACTTAGTGATAAGAGACTCATGTGGTGGAAGGGAGACAAGTTAAGCGTCCTTTCTTCGGTTGAAAATGTAATCCATTACATTTTAAGGGGGTGATAGTCAGTAAAAACGTGAAATTTTTGTAGAAATTTGTAATCGATTACAGTAATGGGGGAAAATTATGATCTATTGCTCTAATCAATTAGTAGATTACTAGCTAATTAAAATCTGCGAGTGAAGCTTTTATTGCATTGAACAATGTACATACGAAAGTTTCATTTTTGTATGGTGTAACTTAGCAAGTTCAGTATGAAAGGGGTAAATTGAATGAATGAAAATCAAATTGCACTTCAGCTTTTTACATTAAGAAATGAAACAGAAAAAGATTTTACAGGCACATTAGAAAGAGTAGCGAAACTTGGCTATAAGGGTGTTGAATTTGCGGGTTATGGTGGAATGTCGGCAAATGAATTAAAGCAAACACTTGATTACCTTGGTTTAAAAGCAGCATCAAGTCATGTTGCCCTTACATTATTAGAAACAGACTTAAATCAAGTTATTGACTTTCAACAATCGATAGGAAATCGCCACATTGTCTGCCCGTTTTTGCCACCAGAAAGACGGACTAAGGATTCGTATGTAGAACTTATTTCGCTTTTTAATGATATAGGGAGGAAGTGTAAGGAAGCGGGAATTACGTTTTCTTACCATAACCATGATTTCGAATTATTTCCATTTGAAGATGGAAGAAAGCCATTAGATTTCTTATTTGAAGAAACAAATCCTGATTGGGTCAATGCTGAGCTAGATATTTATTGGTTAACTCGAGCAGGAGAAGACCCTGTTCAATGGCTGAAAAAGCTTGAAGGAAGAACGCCACTTCTTCATTTAAAGGATATGACAACAGATGAGGAACAGTTTTTTGCGGAATTAGGAACTGGTGGAGTTGATATTGAAAGTGCAATTAAACAAGGGGATTCGCAAAATGTCGAATGGTTCATTGTTGAACAAGATATGTCAAGACGCGCACCATTAGAAAGCATTGACATCAGTATCAACTATTTAAAACAAAACATAATGAAATAATAGGAATTTTCCTATAGGGGGTAAATGTATGTTGAAAAAATTGATTTCATTATTCAGTGTTTTAGCTTTACTTTTGTTAGCGGCGTGTGGGCTTAATGGGGGAGGCTCAGCAAATCAAACGGCAACAGATAGCAAAGAAGAGAAACCATCGAGCGGGGAAAAGAAGGAGCTTGAGTTTTGGTATATCGATTCTGGGGAGAAAGAAAAAGTTTATTTAGAAGCAGTTGAACGATTTAAAGAAAAGCATCCTGATGTAGAGGTAAAAACACTTCAAATTCCTAATGATGCGTATAAACAAAAATTTTCTGTGGCAATGAGTGGAGACCAGGCTCCAGATGTATTTCATAGCTGGGGTGGTGGCTGGCTGAAAAACTTCGTAGATCAAGGTAAAGTGCTTGATTTAACAGGAGAAACGGATACAGCGCATTTTAATGAGCTAGCCTTGAAAAATTCAACTTATGACGGCAAAATCTATGGTTTGCCATTGAGTTTATCCATTGACGTTGTATTTTATAATAAAGAAATTTTTGAAAAGTATAACTTAACACCACCAAAAACATATGAAGAGTGGCTTTCGATAATCGATACATTGAATAAAAATAATGTCATTCCAATTGCCTTAGCAAACCAAACGAAATGGCCTGGTGCATACTATCTGATGAATTTTGCGAGCCGGATAGCTGGACCGGAGCTATTTAAAAGCGCTCTAAATCGAGAGGGTAAAGGATTTGATGATCCTGCTTATGTTCAAGCAGGGAAATATATTCAAGAGATGGTTGACAGAAATGCCTTTAATTCTGGCTTTAACGGTGTCCCATATGATGAGGGGCAAGGACGTCAACTCCTTTATTCAGGTCAGGCGGCAATGATGGATATGACAATTTCATTTTTAAACAATGTAAGACAGGAAGCACCAGAGTTTGAGGAAAAACTAGATTTCTTTTTATTCCCAACAGTACCTGGTGGCAAAGGTGATACGACACATGTAGGTGCAGCAACTGGACCGGTTTGGTCGGTAGCGAAAAATAGTGAACATCCTGATTTAGCAACAGAATTAGTGAAGGAGCTGACAAGTACAGAAACAGCTCAAAACTACACAGATCGAACTGGAAGTCTTACAGGAGTAAAGGATATTGAGCCAGCTGATGAATTCACAAAACGCTTTTACGACGTTGTTCAAAATGCAACACATCTACAAATGCCTTATGATCAAACACTACCTCCTGAACTAGCAGAATTGCATAAAGACACAACTCAAGCCATCTTTGGCAAAGACATGACACCAGAAGAAGCAGCCAAAAAAATGGAAGAAAAAGCAAAAGAACTGCTTGAGTAAAAGCTTGGGGGGACAGTCCCCAAAAAGACAAAAACGAAGCATTCCATCGTTTTAAACTTGGTTTTAGGGACAGTCCCCAAGCTTATGGATAGTGCATTTAATCGATGTTTTACGTAAAAGTGTATAACAATTGGGGACAGTCCCCAACAATAGCAAAACAAGGACAAAATGTCTTGTTAGTCTTGTTTTGGGGACTGTCCCCCCATCATAAGGAGGGGATGATGTGGAAACACCGGTTAAGGCTGATTTATCGAGGGGTGTAGTGGTTTCGCGTTCGAGTAGTAGGAAGAGGCTGAAGAGCTTTTTTACAATTGGGTTGTTTATTTCACCTGCGTTGATTGTTTATTCTGTGTATGTGTTGTATCCGATTATCAATACGTTGATTTACAGCTTTTATGAATGGGATGGCATGGGTGTTGGTGTTTTTGTTGGATTTGAAAATTATCTTAATCTTTTTAAGGATGCGGTTTTTCTTACAGCACTAAAAAATAATACATGGGTAGTGCTTACGTCTGTTTTTGCACAAATCCCATTAGGGTTAATTATGGCGTTAATGCTTTTTGCACCAATAAGAGGAATTAAGCTATTTAGTAGCATTTATTTCTTTCCATTTCTCATGTCAACTGTTGCCGTTGGTTTACTTTGGGTGTTAATGTTTGACCCAATTAACGGATTAATTAACCAGCTAATTAGTCTGTTTGGATTTGAGAATGTTGCGTGGTTAAGTCAAACGAATACGGCGTTATTTGCAGTATTGCTCGTTATTGTTTGGCAGTTCGCCCCGTTTTATATGATTCTCTTTAAAGCAGCAATCGTTGGAATTCCGGAGGATTTATATGAGGCGGCAGAAATTGATGGAGCAAGCCCGTTAACGAAGTTTTTCCATATTACATTACCGTTGTTGATGCCAACCATTGTTAGCTCCTCCATATTAGCTGTTGTCGGTTCATTAAAATCGTTTGATATTTTTTACATTATGACAGGTGGCGGGCCGAACCATGGGACAGAGCTACTAGGGACCTACATGTTTAAGCAAGCGTTTATTAATTTTAATATGGGCTATGCAAGTGCGATTGCGTTTATCATGTTCTTTTTATCGCTATTGGTAACAATCATTATTCAAGTAATGGATTATTATCGGAAAAAGAAAGGGGCCTATGTATGACAAGTAAAATAAAAACAATCCCACTCTATTTGTTCGCAATCTTACTATTGGTCTTCACAGGTTTCCCTTTTCTTTATATGCTATCAACCTCGTTAAAGTCGCAAAGCCATTTTTTTGAAAAGCCGTTTGCATTGTTTTCTTCCTTCAATATAGAAAACTTTCAATCTGTGTTCGAAATGGGGTTAACAAGGTATTTCTTAAATAGTGTGCTCGTATCCACCATAGCTGTTTTCGCAGTCATGCTTATTGCTTCATTAGCAAGCTATCCATTAAGTCGAATGAAATTTAAGTTTAATAAAGTCATTTTCTTACTGTTTATTTCAGGAATGATGCTACCTATCCATGCAACACTTATCCCGATTTTTAAACTATCACAAAGCATGGGTGTTTTTGATACGATATGGGCTTTATTAGGACCCTATATTGCCTTTAGCTTACCAATTTCAATCTTTATTTTAACTCAGTTTATGCAGGAAATACCAAAGTCATTAGAGGAGGCAGCGAAAATGGATGGCTGCAGTCACTTCGGGATCTTTTGGCGAGTCATCTTGCCAATGCTGACCCCTGCTCTAATGACAGTATTAATCTACAATTTTATCCATCTATGGAATGAATTCATTTTTGCGCTCGTTCTTTTATCAAGTCCGGAAAATATGACATTACCATTAGGATTACAAGATTTTAAAGGCGAGTTTTCCGTCAATATCCCTGGATTAATGGCAGCATTAACATTAGCAAGTCTACCGATTCTTGTTGTGTATTTATTTTCCCAAGAGAAGGTTGTTAAAGGTCTTGCGGGTGGAGCTGTTAAGGAATAAGAAAATAATAGGATAAAACTAAATTACTGGAGGATTAAACAATGATGAGAGTTGGCGTAATCGGTTGTGGAAGTATTGCAAGACTTAGACATTTAGTAGAATATTGGGCAAATAAAAATGCAGAGATTGTAGCTGTATGTGATATTGATTCATCACGTGCAGATGAAATGGCAGAAAAATACGGGGCAAAGGCTTTTACAAATTATGAAGAGCTGTTACAGCTTGATGAAGTTGATGCAATTAGTGTTTGCTTGCCAAATGATTTACATGCACCAGTCTCAATTGCAGCATTAAATGCAGGGAAACATGTGCTATGTGAAAAGCCGATGGCAACAACCTCTGAAGAAGCAGAGGAAATGATTCAAGTTGCTAGAAAAAATAGCAGAACTTTAATGATTGCGCATAACCAACGCTTCGTTGCATCACATCAAAAGGCAAAGCAATTAATTGAAAGTGGCGAAATTGGGAAAATCTATAGCTTTCGGACATCATTTGGTCACCGCGGTCCTGAAAAATGGAGCATTGATGGTAGGGATAGCTGGTTTTTTAACAAAGACGAGGCTGTTATTGGTGCATTGGGGGATCTCGGTGTACATAAAACAGACTTAATTCGCTATTTACTAGGTGAGGTTGCAGAGGTAGGTGCGTTTGTTGAAACAAGTGCGAAGGAAAATACAGAGGTAGATGACAACGCAGTAGCGATTTTAAAAATGGAATCAGGGGTTATTGGAACTTTGGCAGCAAGCTGGTCATATGTCACAGGTGGTGATAACTCAACAATCATTTATGGTGAAAAGGGGATATTAAGATTAGAGGATGACCCAAATTACTCACTAATCGTCCAATATACAAATGGAGAAGTTGTCAAGTATGAGTTAGATAAAATCCAAACAAACGAAGAGGGTGGACAAACAAATTCACATGTCATCGATCATTTTGTTCACTCTGTACTCCATGAAAAGGAACCATTAATAACAGGTGAGGAAGGAAAAAAATCACTTGATGTTGTACTAGCAGCTTTAGCTTCAAATGAAACGAAAAAGATAATTGATTTGCGGGCAGTTCCAGTACGTTAAGTATAAATGGTATCACTTCAAAAAATATCAAAGAACACCCCTATTGTTGGACACAATCTAACAATTGGGGGTGTATTATTTTTAGATAAATTTACTAGAGATGATAGGCTAGCCGAGACTCGTAAGTAGGTATTTTTACCGTCCGAAAAGCGAGCACTGCACGAGGAAATTTAAGTTTACGAAAACAGCCTTCTTTTCCCCCTAAAAAACATAAAAGCGGTCTTGCTTTAAAAAACCTTCACCATTCTTAAGAAATTCTTCATTTTTCCCCTATAAAGAACTTAAGAACTCTTCCTTATACTCAATAATAGTATTGCAAAAAAATGTACACGATGTCTTCATCTCTTTTTTGTGCCTAGCAAAAGGTAGAGGGAAATTTCCTTTTTTAAGAATAAAGCGCACATACTTTACATTTGATATACTTTGGAAAGGAGGTTGTATGTATGAAAGATTATGTTGTATTAGTTGTTGATGATGATAAAGAAATCCGTGATGGAATTGAAATATATTTGCGAAACGAAGGATTCATTGTGTTAAAGGCACAGGATGGACTTGAAGCAATTGACATTTTAACTGAGCAGGATGTTCATCTTATTTTATTAGATATTATGATGCCGAAATTAGATGGAATTTCAACGACATTTAAAATTCGCGAGAAAAAAAACATCCCGATCATTATGCTAAGTGCGAAAAGTGAGGATACGGATAAAATTCTCGGTCTTCAAGTAGGGGCAGATGATTATATTACGAAGCCGTTTAACCCGCTAGAGCTAATTGCACGGGTAAAATCACAGCTTCGACGCTATGTCCAGTTAGGGCCATTTGAAGGTGCGAGTAAAATAATTGATTTAAATGGGTTAACAATTGATCAATCAGCAAAAGAAGTGACTGTGAATGGTGAGCCGGTAAAGCTTACGCCAATTGAGTACAAAATTGTTGAATTGTTAATGGTGAACGCTGGTCGAGTGTTCTCTATTTCTGAAATTTATGAAAAGGTTTGGAATGAGCCAAGTTACAATGCTGAAAATACAGTAGCTGTTCATATTCGGAAAATCCGCGAAAAAATAGAAATCGACCCTAAAAATCCAAGATATTTAAAGGTGGTATGGGGCATTGGATACAAAATGGAAAAATAGATTGAATATAATAGCTTGGCTTATTTTATTCACATTTGGAATTAGCGGTGTCTTCACCTCGTTCTTTAATAATAATGAATATATGAAAACAAGTTATTTTAAAACAACAATGTATGAAGACTTTGAATCACATTTATTAGAGAATATCCAAACATTTGAAATGTACTATAAATCAAAGGAGGATACGCTCTCATCATTATCTGTCACAAATGAGGAAATTGAAGATTATCGCTACCAAAATGGTGATTTAGCAGACCAAGTCACAAGTATTGAAGAACAATATGAAATAAAAATAAATGATGCGATGGTTCAAGAAAACCAAAAAGTGATTGATTACTATACGAAGGAACGCGATAAAAAAATAGAGGATATCACAAAAAACTTTGAAAGTGATGAATATATAAAAGAGAAAATCCTTAAGGAGAAAAAGCAAAGGGTTGATGAATATTATCGGGAGCTTGAAGGCTATCGCAAAGACTATTCAACCTATAAAGAAGCATTTGCCTATTATTTAAAGGACACTGAATCAGGTGAAGTATATACAAACCTTTCAACAACAGACGAGACTAATATAGATAAGTATATAAATGATAAAAATATGTATTATGTTCACGAATACGGGGAGAAAAAGGGATATTTACATTTAAATTTCCAAGGTCTCGTTATTGGACTTGAGGATATAAATAATGAATCTGTCGGGAAATCAGCAATATTAGAAGGGAAAATTGCCCTATCCAAAAATGCTCCAAGCTCCAATGCGATTATTGCAAGCTATCAAGATTATAAAAATCAACAAAAAGCATTTTTGTTATACTCAATTTTGTCGTTACTTGCACTTGTTATTAGCATTATTATTGGAAAAAAGCAAAGTATGCTAAAGAGATTGACGCCAGATACGTGGAAGTCACTGTATCAAAAAATACCCCTTGATGTTGCGATCATTTTATTTTTTGTTACATCCTATATTGCGATCCTTTTAATTTTTGATCTTGATGTAGCTTATTATGATTTTCTAATCGTTACGATTATTTACTATTTAATCATTAAAGCAGCTTTTGTTGGCATCACCCTAATTCAAGGAGTCTATTTATATTCAAGATTAAAGAATTCTCGAATCGATAAACAATTATGGAATCACTCCTTAATTATGCAAATAGTGAATATGTTTAGAAATGCATTTCTGAATCGCCGTGTTGGAACCCAAGTATTCATTATTTTGACGATTGTCTTTTTCTTTGGAGTTGGGACATTGCTTGTCGTTGTTTTTCCCGTTTTCTTATTGATTTACGTACCAGCATTTTTCTTAGTCGCTCTCCCTTTGTTTTTTTTCATAATGAAGCGGACAGGATATTTTAATAAAATTCTCTCAAATACAAATGCATTGGCAAATGGACAATTTGAGCCTGATTTAGAAATTATCGGGAAATCAGTTTTTGCTAGTCTAGCCAGGGATATTAATATAATGAAGCATGGAGTGAAAACTTCACAAAAGGCTCAGGCGAAAAGCGAACGATTAAAAACAGAATTAATTACAAATGTTAGTCATGATTTACGAACACCGTTAACATCAATCATTACCTATTCAGAATTGTTGAAAAATCCAACCTTGTCTGTCGATGAACGGAATAGCTATATTGAAATCATTGATCGAAAGTCAAAAAGACTAAAGGTGCTAATCGATGATTTATTTGAAGCTTCAAAAATGGCAAGTGGAAATATCCAACTAACGAAAGTGAAGGTAGATATCGTTCAATTACTTCAGCAAGCATTAGCTGAATATAATGAAACGATTCAGCAATCACATTTAACTTTTCGGGTTTCACAGCCTGAAGCACCAGTATATGCTTTAGTTGATGGGCAAAAGCTTTGGCGTGTATTCGATAACTTGATTGGAAATATTATCAAGTATTCGTTAGAAAACACACGTGCTTATATTACAATTACGACCGAAAATAATAAGGTGGTCATTATCTTCAAAAATGTCTCTAGATACGAACTTAGTGAGGATACAGATGAATTGTTCGAAAGGTTTAAACGTGGGGACAAATCGCGAAACACAGACGGTTCTGGCCTAGGGCTTGCAATCGCTAAATCCATTATTGACCTCCACGAAGGAACATTAGATTTAGATGTTGATGGAGATTTATTTAAAGTGACCATTGTTTTAGATTTACTTGATGAAGAAGAATAAACCAAAAAAGGGTGACACGCATTTTTGCGTCTCATCCTTTTAAAAAAAGTGCGTTTTAAACGAAGGCTGTTTGGGAAAAGAAATAATGTTTGTAAGAATGTAAGCGTGCTCATTTGTGGTAGCACCATTGAATATAATTTCTAACACGATATCAAAATTCTTTTAGATAACTACATAAAAGTTTTCGTATTAATCGGGAATAAACTATGAAATAGAATAATAAAAAATAAAGAGTATTTACATTTTTTACTATTATATTAAAATACAAAAAAGTAAATTAATAGGAAATAATGGTAAGAATTTGAGATAATTATGTAGATAATAGATGAATTCATCTCAATTCATCTTAAATAGATATCAATTTCAACAATTTTAGATGGAATTCTGCAAAAAAAATGATATGATAGAATTATCTTACTATTTAATAGAATCACAAATTTAAGGGATGGTGACACGATGACAACTAGATATGAGACAAATGATAGTAGTCTTCCATTACGTCGGGACGTTAAATCTTTAGGACATATTCTTGGAGAGATCCTGGTTCATCATGGGGGTACGGAGCTACTAGATAAAGTTGAAAAATTACGAGTGATGGCAAAAACTCTTCGAAATAATTTTGATCAAGAGATTTATAATGAATTAAAAGAAGAAATAGTGAATTTAGACCCACCGATGCGTAAACAAGTCATTCGCGCTTTCTCAATTTATTTCCATCTTATCAATGCCGCAGAGTCAAATCACCGCATTCGTCGACGTCGCGAATACCAGCTCCAGGATAACAATATCGTTCAACCAGCATCAATTGAAAGTGCAATTTTATCTCTTAAGGATAATGAAATTGGTGTGGAAACGATTCAAAAGGTGTTAAACACTTTATCGCTAGAGCTAGTTATTACAGCACATCCGACAGAAGCAACGAAGCGTTCTGTAATTGAGATTCAAAAGAGAATTGGGAATATTTTGAAAAATCTAGATAATAACATGCTGACAAAAAGAGAGCGTAAAAAGCTTGAAGACAGTCTTTTAAACGAAGTTACGATTTTATGGCAAACAGATGAGCTGCGACATCGGAAACCAACGGTCATGGATGAGGTACGTAATGGGTTGTATTATTTCGACCAAACGTTTTTTGAAGTACTCCCAGATATTCACCAAGATCTTGAGGAAGGACTTACTGAGCAATTTCCAGGTCATAAATGGGAAGTTCCTAATTTCCTTCGTTTCGGTTCATGGATTGGTGGAGACCGTGATGGAAATCCAAATGTAACTCCAGAGGTAACGTGGGAAACTTTAGAAAAACAACGTGAGCTTGCATTGAAAAAATACCGCGAGGCATTAATTTTAGCGATGAAGCGATTTAGTCAATCGACAACACGAGTAGAGATTAGTACGGAATTAATCGAAAATGTTGAAAAGGATGAACAAATTTATTTAACAGAAGATAAAAAATGGCATGTTGAAAATGAAATCTATCGCAGAAAAATCGCTGTCATTTTAACGCGCTTAAAAGAGGTTGGCAAATCAGACATTGGCTATCGATCTGCTGAAGAGCTTCTTGAGGACTTATACATTATTCAACGAAGCGTTGCATTGCACCAACCAGCGAATCAAGACTTAAACATGCTGAAAAAGCTAATTCGCCAAGTTCAATTATTTGGCTTCCATTTAGCAACACTTGATATTCGAAATCATAGTGGCGAGCATGAAGCTGCAATAACAGAAATTCTTCGAAAAGTAAAGGTAGCGGAAAATTATTCTGAATTATCAGAAGAGGAAAAGCTTAAGACGCTTGAATCTGTATTAAAGGATCCTCGTCCGTTATTATTATTAAATGAGGATTATACGAAAGAAACACAACAAATGATTAAAGTCTTTACAACGATTAAAAAGGCACATGATACATTTGGGAAAAAATCGATCCTCGTATACTTAGTAAGCATGACACAATCAGCAAGTGATTTACTTGAAGTATTAGTACTTGCGAAAGAAGCGGGAATTTATCGCCTTCATGCAGATGGCTCAGTCGAAAGCCATTTAAATGTTGCACCACTTCTTGAAACGATTGATGACTTAGTTGCAGGCCCAGCCATTATGGAAACATTGTTTAATATGGATGTTTATCGTAATCACTTGAAAATCCATGGAGATTCTCAGGAAATTATGCTTGGATATTCTGACGGAAGTAAAGACGGTGGAACGTTAACTGCAAACTGGAAGCTGTACAAAGCACAGCTTGAAATTCACCATATGGCGAAGCGGTACAATATTGGATTGAAATTCTTCCATGGACGCGGCGGTTCACTTGGACGTGGTGGCGGTCCATTAAATAGAAGTATTTTGTCACAGCCAGCAGAAACACTTGGTGATGGCGTGAAAATTACTGAGCAAGGGGAAGTATTATCTGCTCGTTATTTATATGAAGATATTGCATATCGTAGTCTTGAACAGGCTACCTCTACGTTATTAGTAGCATCTGTTAATTTATCGGAGGATTCAGAGCAACAGCATCTCAGGGAAAAAGTTTGGGAAGAGGCGATGGAGGAAATCTCAGCGGTTTCCCTCAAAAAATATCAATCTCTTGTATTTGAGGATCCAGACTTCCTAACATATTTTACAGAAGCAACACCTTTAAACGAAGTTGGTGAATTAAACATTGGCTCACGTCCGATGAAACGGAAGGATCGGAATCGCTTTGAAGATTTACGTGCGATTCCATGGGTATTCGCTTGGACTCAAAGTCGTCAATTAATCCCTGCGTGGTATGCAGCGGGAACAGGTCTTGAAGAGTTTGCTTCAAAAAGCGAAGAAAATTTAAAGCTATTGCAGCGTATGTATCTTGAATGGCCTTTCTTCCGTTCAACAATCGATAATTTACAAATGGCGTTAATGAAGGCAGACATTACGACTGCAAAGGAATATACGTCACTTGTCAAAGATAAGACAATTGCTGAGAGAATTTTTGGTAATATTGTTGAAGAATATGAGAAAACAAAAGAAATATTATTAAAAATTTCTGGTGACGAAGAGCTGCTAGACCATACACCAAATATTAAAGAATCAGTCTATCGCAGAAATCCTTATGTAGATCCATTGAACTTCTTACAAGTTGAGCTGATTAAGGAGCTTCGTGCTCAAGAGGAGCCAAATGAGGAGTTGTTAACGGAAGTGTTGTTAACAATTAGTGGTATTGCAGCGGGATTACGTAATACTGGTTGATAAAGAGTTATATAAATCATCATTAATCGTCCACTGCAATATTGGGTGGACGATTATACATAATTTTGATGATCATTTCGCTAAAGATGAAATCTAGAAATCCATTTCATTAGCATCATATTAAGACATCTATTGGTAGAGGAGTAAGAGGATATGAATAAAATGAAAGCACCATTCCGCGCAGACCATGTAGGTAGTTTCCTAAGACCTGAGCGATTAAAAAAAGCTAGAATCGAAAAGCAAAATGGCGAGATTACAGCTGAACAATTACGGGCTATTGAAGATGAAGAAATCATTCGCCTTGTTGAAAAGCAGAAGGAAGTCGGTCTAAAGGCAGTCACAGATGGTGAATTAAGAAGAGCATGGTGGCATTTTGACTTCCTAGCAGGCCTTGATGGAGTAGAGCTCTATGAAACAGAATCTGGAATTCAATTTAATGGAGTAAAAACGAAAGCACACGGAATCAAAGTAACAGGCAAAGTAGATTTTACAAACCATCCAATGATTGAAGACTATAAATTTCTACATCAAATTGCTGGTGATCATGTAGCGAAGTTTACGATTCCAAGTCCGAATATGTTGTTTTTTAGAGGCTATATAGAGGAGGAAGCTTATCCAACTCAAGAGCAATTATTTGAGGATTTGATTGTTGCTTACCAAAAGGCAATCAAGGCATTTTATGATGCTGGCTGTCGTTATTTACAATTAGACGATACATCATGGTCTGTCTTTTTCTCTGAACAGGGAAAAGAGCAAATCAAAGCACGTGGTCAAGAGCCTGACAAGCTTCTTCAATTATTTGCTAGAGCAATTAATGAGTCTATTGCAAATAAACCAGAGGATATGGTTATCACCATGCATATTTGCAGAGGAAACTTCAAATCTACCTATGCAGCTTCTGGTGGATATGAAAATGCCTCAGAAGTAATTTTTGGCGGTTTAAATGTTGATGGACTATTCCTTGAATTTGATGATGAACGTTCAGGTGGATTTGAGCCACTTCGCCATGTAAACCGAAAGGACCTTCAGCTTGTATTGGGTCTCATTACATCAAAATTTGGTGAATTAGAAAACCCTGAAAATGTGAAGGCAAGAATAGCAGAGGCAAGTCAATATGTTGGCTTAGAACAAATTTGTTTAAGCCCTCAATGTGGTTTTGCTTCAACGGAAGAAGGAAACCTATTAACAGAGGAGCAACAATGGGACAAGGTCCGACATGTTATCGAAATTGCAAATGATGTATGGAAATCATGATTAGGTGAAAGAGAAAGCAGCAGAATGACGATCTGCTGCTTTTACTGTTTAATCATCAATCTCTTCTTCAATGAATGTTTTTAACCTTTCATATTGTTCTTCATAAATATATTTACTCGTCCAGCCTAATAACTTCGTAGCAACTTTATATAGGAAATTACTAGGAATAATGCTAGCTTCAACAATTAATCTTGTACCATGATATTCTCTTGATAATTCGTATTTAGAAATGCTTAGCCCTTCTTTTGTTTGAGAGTGCATGACGATTTTATACGGGGGCTTAAACTCTATTAAAACAGATTCGATTATCATCACTTTCTTGTCTATTTTTTGAACGGTTTTAAACTTCGTACCAGGCCTCGCTAATTCCTTATCCTCTGGAGCTTCATAAATATTTTCCACGAACAATGTATTCCAACATTTAATTTTTTCATCGTCATTGACATAATCAAAGACAACATCAATTGGTGCGTTAATAACCTCTTCATAACGATAAACTAATAATTCTTTCACTTTTAATCCCTCTATCTTCTATTTATGTCATCTGATTCTAGTTTAACTAATTCTAATTACCTATTTAACCATTAATTTCATAACATGTAAATGTCTAACAGAATAAAAAGATTTCATTTTGTGAGGTTCTGAAAAAGCGACATTTTCAGTGGCCTTCATTTTATAAATGACATTTTATTTTTAAGGAGTTTTTTATCGTGAAAAAGCAGGACTCTTTACATAAAAACTTGAAGTATAAAATACACATGAAATTTTAGGAGTGGAGAATGTGAAGCAAAAGGTAATTGTTTATCGAAAAGTACCAAATGATATTATAGAAAATTTAACATCTCAGTTTGAGGTCGTTTATTTTGAACGTTTATATGATGGGAATTATCAAGAGTTTCTCAAGGAGCTTCAAACAGCTGATGGCTTATTAGGAGCAAGCATGAAAATGAATCAAGAATTATTAGAGATGGCACCAAATTTAAAAATCATTTCAAATATATCTGTAGGATATGACAATCTTGATATGAATGAGCTCCGCAGAAGAGGAATTAAAGCGACAAATACGCCAGGTGTATTAGTTGATACGACAGCTGATACGATTTTTGGGCTACTACTTGCAACAGCAAGACGAATTCCTGAGCTTGATCATTATGTGAAAAATGGGGAGTGGTCTGGGACAATTGGCGAGAGTTTATTTGGTGTTGATGTTCATCATAAAACTCTCGGAATTATCGGAATGGGCAGTATCGGTAGAGCGATTGCAAAGCGGGGCCATTTTGGCTTTGATATGAACATTTTGTATCATAATCGTTCACGCAAGGAAGAAATTGAAAATGAATTTTCTGCAGAGTATTGTGAGCTTGCCGACTTGTTAAAGAACTCTGATTATGTTTGCTTAATGACGCCGTACACACCAGAAACCGATAAAATGATTGGAGAGCGTGAATTACGCTTAATGAAACGCTCAGCGATTTTTATAAATGGTTCAAGAGGAAAAAACGTTGATGAACAAGCCCTTATAAAGGCACTTAAAGAGCAGTGGATTTTGGCAGCTGGTCTAGATGTTTACGAACAGGAGCCAATAGCGAAGGAGAACCATTTGCTAGCCTTACCGAACGTAGTTACCTTGCCACATATCGGTTCAGCAACAAAGGAAACGAGAGATAAGATGGCAAGATTAGCAGCTGATAATTTAATTGCTGGATTAACAGGAAATGTCCCACCAAATCTAATAAAGTAAAAGGTGGGGAATTTCCTGTCCCACTTTATTACAGGCTAGCTAGCCTCGTTCGATAGGTTGTTAAATCCTTTTCGATTTCGCTTAATTTTGCCTCAAGCTTATCAATCGAATGTCCTGTCGACTCTAGCTTTTCAATATCTCCTTGAATTTTAATATATTCCAATTTTAACTCTTCTATTTTTTGATTAAGCTCTTGTTTATCCATATTAGCAGCATCCTTTCAAAGTGATCAAACTAGTTTAAGTGTATCAAATTTTTCCTAGCAGTTCATGTAATCATATGGAGGAATCATTCATTCAGCAGTAAAAGGTAGTAAATGAACAAAAAAGTACATTTTCTTGTAAAAAAATGTAGAGAAAATGATGATACCTCTATATACTATTCGGTAGAGAACGAATTTTTTTGAATTTTTAATCATAGGGTAGGGGGAAATAATATGAGTCATATTGAAATCATTCAAGAAACAGGGGTAGCCGCGGTTATTCGCGGTGCGACAAAGGATAATATTATTCAAATTGCAAAGGCGTTAAGCGATGGTGGCGTAAAAGTATTAGAGATAACCGTCGAAACACCAGGTGCATGTGCAGCCATTGAAAAAGCATCACAAGAGTGTAATGACGTGCTTGTAGGAGCTGGAACTGTACTTGATGCTGAGACAGCAAGAACGGCGATTATGTCTGGTGCGAAATTTATTTTTTCACCGACAACTAATCGAAAAACGATCGAAATGGCCAAAAGATATGGGGTTGTTAGCATCCCAGGTGCATTAACACCGACAGAAATTTTAACCGCTTACGAAAGTGGCGCAGATATGATCAAAGTATTTCCTGCAAATGTTTTCGGGCCAAGCTATATAAAAGATATTCACGGTCCTCTTCCGCAAATTCCAATCATTTCAACTGGTGGAATTACGATAGATAATGCTGGGGATTACATAAAAGCAGGTGCAGTTGGGGTCGGTGTTGGAAGCTCATTAGTAAATACGAAAAAAGAGTTAACAGAGACATACTTACAGGAAATAACAGCAACTGCTGCTAGATTTATCGATGCCGTAAGAGAAGCAAGAGGATAGTATTTAAAGCTAATTACCCGTAGGGATATTATGTCCCTATGGGTTTTTTATGCTGGAATAGTTTTTTTATGAAAAAATGTTTGTTTTTGTTCATAATTGTTCTATAATTAAAAAATCAAATTGGTTTTTACGGGGGATTTTAGATGCTTTCAGTTGAGCGGCATGAAAAAATATTGGAACAATTAGATAAAAGTAAAATTATAAAAGTATCTGAGTTAAGTAAGCTATTAGAAGTAACGGAAAAAACGATTCGCGGTGATCTTGAATTATTAGAGCAACGTGGATTTTTAAAACGGATCCACGGTGGAGCGGTTGTTGCTGATGGAGAAGGTAGAATGCTGCCGATTGCTGAGCGTCAATCTGGTTATAGTGATGTTAAGCTTGCGATTGCAAAGGAAGCTGTTAAGCTTATCAAGCCAAATGAAACGATTCTCATGGATGGAGGAAGTACAACGAGTGCAATTGCAGAATTACTCGGAGATTTCCCGATAACTGTGATTACGAATGATATTAAAATTGCTCATGTTCTTCTGAAGAAGCCAATGATTCAATTAATGGTATTAGGTGGAACGAGAATTGATAATTCTTCATCATTAATGGGCGCACAAGCTACTGAAATGCTGCAAAGAATTAGGGTGAATCGATTGTTTTTTGGTACAACAGGCATTTCGTTAGACCACGGATTAACCGTAATTAACAGTATTCATGCTGATTGGAAAAAGCAAATTATAAGCTGTGCAGATCAAGTAACACTGCTAGCAGACTCAACAAAATTTGAAAAGGTTGCACTCATTAATTTTGCCCAAATCGAAGAGGTTGATGAAATTGTTACTGATTCAGGAATAAGTTCTGACGTTTTGGCTGCTTTGGAAGGGAAGCAAGTAACATTGCATATTGCGACAGTATAATTTGATGAATAAATGGAATATTTTATTAAAAAAGATGACAAACGAACATTTTCCCGTTGTCATCTTTTTTATTTGTGATATAATCAAACCATAATGAACATAAACAAACATTATGAAACGATGTTGGAGGTGGCATGGGAATGGAATCTCTTTTTTCATTAAAGGGAAAGGTAGCATTATTAACAGGGGCAAGCAGAGGTTTAGGACAAGGTATGGCCGTTGGTTTAGCTGAGGCAGGAGCAACAGTCATTGGTGCCGGAATGAGTGACATGTCTGAAACACGAAGTAAAATTGAAGCAATTGGTGGTACTTTTCATGATGTGAAAATTGATTTATCAGAGGATAAGGCAGCTGAAAAGCTAGTTTCAGAAGCTTTAACATTAACTAACAAGATTGATATTTTAGTAAACAATGCAGGAATTATCCGCCGAGAAAATGCGGAAAACTTTACTGATGATGATTGGTTTGAAGTCATTAAAGTAAATCAGCATGCAGTTTTTCAATTATCCCGTGAGGCTGGCAGGCATATGCTTGAAAATGGATCAGGGAAAATTATTAATGTAGCCTCAATGCTTTCATTCCAAGGTGGACTTAGAGTACCAGCATATACAGCGAGCAAGCATGCTGTTGCAGGATTAACGAAATCACTTGCAAATGAGTGGGCAAGTAGAGGAATAAATGTAAACGCTATCGCTCCAGGATATATGGAAACGGATAATACTGCACAGCTCCGTTCAAATACAGAGCGCAATGAATATATCACTTCAAGAATTCCACAAGGCCGCTGGGGTACACCAGATGACCTAAAGGGAGCAGTCGTGTTTTTAGCTTCAAATGCTTCTAATTATGTCAATGGCCACATTTTATGTGTTGATGGCGGTTGGATGAGCTCTTAATCATTTGCATGTTTAAAAATAGGTATGATGCTTGAGATTTCTACTTAGCAAGATGCTTGATATGTTGCAAAATATATTAAGTTGTAAATGGATACTATCTAGCTCTAACAATTTTTACGGTAAAACAAAATTATACTTTTATGTGATAATTTTCTTATGTATATCGGGGATAAGCAAGGCGCTTGCGCTTTAAATTAGAAAGGGGAAATGAAGAATGGAAATTAGACACACAACGAATCCGACAGATTTTAAAGAGTATAAAACGGAAAGATTAAGAAGTGACTTTTTAATTGATTCTTTATTTGTAAAAGGAGAAATTAATTTAACGTATTCACACTATGATCGCGTTGTCGCTGGTGGAGCAATTCCTACAACAGAAGCGCTTAAGCTTGAAGACAAGGAAACGTTAAAAACAGAATACTTCTTAGAAAGACGTGAAGTAGGAATTATTAATATCGGTGCAGAGGGTACAGTGTTAGTTGATGGTGAAGCTTATACTTTAAATAAAAGAGATTGCCTATATGTTGGTTTAGGAAATAAAGAAGTTTTATTCGAAAGCAGCAATGCTTCTGATCCGGCAAAATTTTATATTGTATCAACACCAGCGCATAAGCAATATCCGACGAAGAAAGCTCCAATCGATGATGCAGAGCCAAATCGCTTAGGATCTGACAGTGAATCAAACAAACGAACGATTTATAAATATATCCATGCTGATGGAATTCAAAGTTGTCAATTAATGATGGGAATGACGTTGCTAGAGCCAAACAATATGTGGAACACGATGCCTGCGCATTTACATGACCGTCGAATGGAAATCTATTTATACTTCGATATGGATGAAGATGCTAGAGTATTCCACTTTATGGGTCAGCCGGATGAAACACGTCATATTGTTGTGAAAAATGAACAGGCTGTTTTATCACCACCTTGGTCTATCCATTCGGGTGTAGGAACAAGCAATTATACATTCATTTGGGCAATGGCTGGTGAAAACTATACATTTACAGATATGGATCAAGTGAAGATGGATGAATTGAAATAATAAGATTTTTAGTGTTCTTGTCCTTATTGGATGAGAACACTTTTTTATTTTGCAGTTTTAAAATAAAACTTTGTTGGTATGTCAAATCCAATATTTCTACTAACAAAAAACTTTAAATAAGCTGTGTATCTTGGAATAATTTATTCTAGTTTAGAAGTCCTAACTACATCGATAGTTTTATTTGCTGAAAAGACTGATGCGGGGATAATGACGATAATAGTGAAAAAAACAGCTAAAATGTCTGTCAAGCTGTTAAATGGTACAAAAGCATTATAAACATATTTTAGTAATGCGAAAAAAATAACAAAATATACAATTGATAGAAAGAAGAACACTAATTTTTCCATCGAAAATTCGACCTCTTTTATTAAGATTTCACCCTAATTAATTAAGGAACTATCAAACTTATGAAAACGATAAAGATAGAATCTCATATCCGTAATTCTTTGTGAATGAGGAATATGAGATATCTACTACTTCTTTTTTACAACTGGAATAAGAATATCAAAATGCGGGTCTTTAAGGTCACGACCTATTGGATAGCGTTCATGCTTGATTGGCAACGGATCATAGTATTTTTGTTCGGAATCTAGAAATGGTTCATACTCGCTTTCTTTTAGCCATTTAGAAATCGAATGGTATGTTTGTGCGATGTTTTCACCTGCTTTATGGTGAGTCAGAAAATAGGTCATTTCAGGTACATAAATTTCAACCATTCCTTCAAGGATACGTTGTTCCTCTCCCACCTCATAGACGGAATAATGAGTGAAGCCATCTTGTCTTAGATGATAAGACAAGCCTAGCAATGTCTCTGGATTGATGAGGTGTTCAAACTCTATTACTCTTTCGTTCATTGTCGAAATCATATCCTTTAATGTATGAGCCTCAGAGTAAGAACCGTCCCATTTTAAGCCAACACCACGATATCCTGGTAATGTAACAATTTCATAGTTTAGCTTCATTTTCAATGACTCCTTTTTCATGAAATTTCTTATTACCTTGCTAATTCTCCATTTTACAATATACTCCTTCTCTAAAAGAGCTTTTAATAACATTGCTGTAATTAAAAAATTATAATTTTTGCAGAAATAATTGTCGATATTCAGTTGGTGTCTTTCCTTCTTGCTCTAAAAACCGTTTATTAAAGTAGCTTATACTCGGATACCCAGCTTTCATCGCAATTTCTTTCACTGTCATTTCCTTGTTTTCTAATAACCATTGCTTGCTCTGCTGTAGACGGCATAATGTAATGAATTCCATTGGTGTCATTTGCGTGGCGCGTTTAAATAAGCGACAAAAATAATAGGTGCTAACTCCAGCCTGTTCTGCCCAATACTCTAAATCAAACGGATCACATGCCTTTTGCTGCATAAGAGGAAGGAGGGTCTGAATTCGATTATCGATTTCCTGGCGACGTTGGGCTGTTCTTGGTACAGCATTTGTGACAAATTCAATCAAAAACGTATATGTAAGAGTAGACAATCTAGATAAATGTAAAAAACTATTCTTCTCTGCCTCAAGAAGGAGCTGTTCATGGGTCTCCTCTAATCGTTGTAATTGTTGAACCGTCCAGAGCCGGTCGTGATGAAATCCCTTTTCTGTTAGAAATGGGTGAAGAACATTGCCGTAAAAGTGAACCCAGCGAATATTCCACGGATCATCCTTACTGCTATAATAGCGCTGTTCCTGCATTGGAAAGTAAAGGAACGCATCACCTCGTTTTAAGGTGAATGGCTTCCCATCAATTTCAAGAAAGCCTGTTCCTGACACGATAAAATGAATACTAAAATTATTTAACGTTCCAACCTTGCGATCAACCTGATGATCAGGCTCATTAAAATACCAGCCAATCGATTCGGGAAGAATCATATACTCATCTTCATTTAATGTAGGCAATAAATATTGTCTAATCATTTTTATCATCCTTATGAGAGCAATATTGTTTCATTTATATAACAATAAGTTTCTATTTTTATTTTAAAGATAGGCTCATATAATGACAATATAGTATTAAATCTTTTTAAGGGAGAGGGAGAAATGAAGAAGATTCATTGGGGAATTCTCGGCTGTGCGAATATTGCAAGGCGTGCTGTCATTCCTGGAATTTCCGCATCTGAAACAGGAGTCGTCTCGGCCATTGCGAGTAGAGGAAGCGAAAAAGCAAAACAATTTGCAGAGGAATTAAAGATCCCGACAGCTTATGGGAGCTATGAAGAGCTATTAGCTGATCCAACCATTGATGCAGTGTATATTCCATTGCCAAACCATTTACATAAGGAATGGACGATTCGGGCAGCTGAAGCGGGAAAGCATGTTTTATGTGAAAAGCCTTTAGCCTTGGACGCAATGGAAGCAACAAAAATGGTTGCTAGTTGTGAAAAAGCAGGTGTCGTCTTTGCTGAGGCATTTATGTATCGTTATCACCCGAGATATACGATGATTCGAGATGTCATTAGTTCGGGGGAGATTGGTGATATACGTGGTATTCATGGTACCTTTACGTTCAATAACGCAAAGGACAAGGGGAATGTACGTTATAAGCAGGAATGGGGTGGTGGTTCATTATATGATGTTGGAGTTTATCCAATCAGTGCAGCACGGATGATTCTTGGTGAGGAGCCGCAAGCTGCGACAGTACACGCCTTATTTTCCAAAGAGCATGATGAAGTAGACATGATGGCATCAGGCATTCTTGAATTTGCTAACGGTGTTGCATTAACCTTTGACTGTGGAATGTGGGCAGCATTTCGAAATACGCTAGAAATCATTGGTACAGACGGACGTATTGAAGTACCATCAGCATTTATTACCGAACAAAATGAAGCAGATAACTTTTATGTCTTTACGAATGATGGAAGAAGGGAAGTCGAGGTGCCACGATTGAATCAATATGCTTTGCAGGCGGATGCAATTGGAAGAAGTATTCTTACAGGAGAACCATTACCTTTTCCAGCAACTGATGCAATTGAAAATATGAAGGTTCTCGATGCCTGCTTAACTTCAGCAAGGGAACGAAGACGTGTTGAAATATAAAAATAGGAGGAATACGACATGAAGACAATTACGATTCCAGGGCTTAATAAGAAAGTTACGACACTTATTCAGGGTTCAGATTATTTTAGACCGAGCATTTATGAAAGGGTTTGCAGTGTGCTGGATCGATATGTTGCAATCGGTGGAAATACAATTGATACAGCACATGTTTATTGTGGTGGAGAAAGTGAAGTAGCTATCGGACAATGGATGAGGGACCGCAATAATCGTGAGGATGTTGTCATTCTTACGAAAGGTGCACATCATGATCAGAATGGTCCTCGCGTGACACCTGAGGCGATTTCTAATGATTTGTTTGAAAGCCTTGAACGTCTTGGAACAGACTATATTGATTTATATGCTCTCCATCGCGATGACCCTTCTATTCCAGTTCAGGTCATTATCGATGCTTTAAATGAGCATATCCAAGCGGGACGAATTAAGGCGATTGGTGGTTCAAATTGGACGGTTGAGCGTCTCCAGGAAGCTAATGAATATGCTGCGATGAATGGACTTGTTGGCTTCACCTTTAGCAGTCCAAATCTAAGTCTTGCAAAGGCAAAGGAACCATTTTGGTCTGGATGTGTTTCGGTTGATGAATCAGATTGCGAGTGGCATAAACAATATCAATTTCCACTGCTGTCCTGGTCCTCACAGGCACGTGGCTTTTTTACAGGTCGGTTTACACCTGAGGATCGGAGCAATGAAGATCTCGTTCGTGTTTTCTATAGTGATGAAAACTGGGAACGTCTTCGCCGAGCAGAGAAACTAGCTAAGCAAAAGGGGGTAACAACGATCCAAATCGCCCTTGCCTATGTGCTTAATCAACCATTCCCAACATGTGCTCTAATCGGTGCTCAAAATGACGAGGAACTGCTATCATGCTATGAAGGCTCCAAAATTGAATTAACACAAAAGGAATTAACCTGGCTCGAAAAGGTTGAAAACAGCGTAAAATAATTGAAAAATGGGGGACTGTCCCCCATTTTTTATTTTTATTTTGTGAAAAAGAAAACCCTAGGCTAGGCCTAGGGTTCCAAAAAGCTTTCAGCGTGGTATTAAAAAAACTCTTCCGTGGTGCTAAAATATTTTTGGTTCCCCAACCAAAATATGAGCATA